>JBJTXX010000235.1:0-8505 GCA_046082485.1 Actinomycetota bacterium | reverse complement strand
GAGTGCCGGGCGACGGCTTCGAAGCGGTGTTCTCCCCACCCCACCCGGATCGCCGGCCGAACCCTGACGAGCGCTGGACTGCAATCTGGTCGCGCTGGCCGATCACTCCCCTGGACGATCCGGCACCGCACCGTCGCGGTTCAGTAGCGGGCATGGTCACGACGCCGATGGGGTCGCTGATCGTCTACGGCACGGTCATCGCGTACCACTTAGCAGGGTGATGAAAATCGCCGTCGGAAGAGGTGGCCAGGGGTGGTGGCTGGTGTTCGTTTCCGTCGCCTGCTGCCTGCCGGGTCGGGTGACCGATCCCGGGCAGCGCCGGTCAGGCGAGAGCGTGTTGGGTGTCGAGTGCGGTGATGCGGATCATGTTGTAGACGGCGGCGGTCATCTTGAACCAGGCCCGGTTGCGTTCTCGGCCTCGGTAGCGGAGTTGTCGTCCGCCGCCGATGGTCTTGGTCCAGCCGAAGGGTTCCTCGATGCGTTTGCGGATCCGTTGACTCACGACATGACCGGCATGCCGTGTCGTTCGACCATCGATCGCTGAGACCTTGGTGTTCTGCGCGACGTGCGGCGTGAACCCGAGAGCGCGTGCGTCAGCGACGAAGCCTTTGGTGTCGTAGGCCTTGTCCGCGGCGACGGTGCGCCGCCTCGCGGTCTTCGGGAGGCGTGCGAGCATCTCGAGCGCGGTTGCTCGTTCCGCGTAGCCATCGGCGATGGTCAGTTCGGCATCGACGATCAGCGCGGAGCGGTTCTCCATCAGCAGATGCCCCGAGTAACACAAGGTGGCGGCGGTGTTGTGGCTCTTGCGGTAGAGCCGGGCTTCGGGGTCGGTGGTCGAGGCGTGCGTGTCGTTGCGGCGTTTCTCGCCATGCCACTGCACTTCGGTGTTCCGGCCGGCCGGCGGGTCCGACGGCGGCCCGTCTTTCGGTTTGAAGCTCTTGTGCGATGCCCACGCTTTCAACAGGGTCCCATCGACGGAGAAGTGCTCCGACGACATGTAGCGGCGGAGCTTCGCCAGGCGGACGACGGCTTCGAAGAACTCGTCCGCGACCTTGTCCTTCAAGAGCCGGTCACGGTTCTTCGAGAACGTGGTCGCGTCGAACGCGGGCTCGTCGATGCGCATGTCCAAGAACCACTTGAACAACAAGTCGTAGTTCAGCCGTTCGCAGAACGCCCGCTCGGACCGGATCGAGTACATCGCCATCAACACCGTCGCCTTCAGCAACGCTTCCGGCGGCACGCTGCGCCGCCCGCCGGCCGCGTACATCCGCTCAAAGATCGGGTCGAGCTCCGCGAGCACGGCGTCGACCACGACCCGGATCTTGCGGATCGGATGATCGACCGGGATCAAGTCCTCGGTCGAGAGTGTCGTCAACATCGCCAACCGCGGATCGCTGTTCCCACGCATCCCCACAGTCCTTTCCATCCCGGCGCAGAACGCGAGCACCCTCACCCGATTTCCATCACCCTGCTAGTCGGGCACCACCACACGCACCATGTGCGGGCCGCCTGCGGTGAACGCCGCTGCCACGGCAGGGCCGAGTTCGTCGGGCCGGTGCACGGTCGAGGTGGCCCACCCGAAGCCACGGGCGATGGCCTCGGGATCATGGCTGCTCACGTCGACACCCATCCGCGGCGCGTCGACATCGTCGAAACTCTGGCGGATCTGGGCATAGCCACGGTTGTCCCACAGCACCAGCACGATGCCGAGTTGCATGTCGGTGGCCGTGGCCATCTCGGCGACGGTGAACAACCAGCCACCGTCCCCGGCGAGGGCCAGCACCGGTCGCCGCGGAGCCGCGATCTTCGCTCCGACGGCCATCGGCACGGCACATCCGAGAGTGCCGAGGCCGTAGGGCGCCAGCCACGAACGCGGCTGTTCGCACGGCACGGTCATGTGCGCCGAGTAGGCCAGTTGGGTGGAGTCGAGGGCCACGATCGCATCGTGGGGCACCGCCGCAGCGAACGCCCCGAGCCACGGCGCGAGCCGGGAGGGAACACCCGCCTGCCACACGGCTCGCCACTCGGCGGCGCGGGCGGCACCGTTGCGGTCGGCAAACGGCAACTCCGCCGACAGGGCCGACAGGGCTGCCGAGGCGTCGGCTGCCATGCCGACGGTCGGGTGCATGCGGCGGGGCAGCTGCTCGGCATCGATGTCGATGCGCACCACCGGGCCGGCGAACCGCAGCGCCCGGCCACCGTTGTAGAGATCGGCATCGGAGAGTTCGGTGCCCACCACCAGCACCGCGTCGCAGGCCTCGATGCGAGCCTGGATGCCGGGCTCGAACAGCGGGTTGCCCACGCACAGCGGATGGCTGCTCGGCAGCACCCCCTTCGCGTTGCCGGTCAGCACCACCGGCGCATCGAGCCGCTCGGCCAGTGTGCGCAGCGCCGGCCCTGCGTCGATGGCGCCGCCACCTGCGATCACCACCGGCGACGTGGAGCCGGCCAGCAGACGCACGGCCTCCGCGACCTCAGCCGCATCCGGCCCGGGACGGTGGGCCGTCGACGGCACGGGCACGAACGGGTCGACCTCGAGTTCGAGCAGGTCGGTGGGGAATGCGAGGTGCACCGGCCGGGGCCGGGCCGAGCGGAACACGTCGAAGGCTCGGGCGATCAACGCGGGAACATCGTCGGGGCTCAGCACCGTCTCGCTGAACGACGTCACGGTGCGCGCCATCGCCGCCTGGTCGTCGAGGTCGTGCAGCGGTCCGAACCGCTTGCCCAACGCAGCGGTGGGCGTGGTGGCGGCCAGCACCAGCATGGGGCGCGAGTCGTGGAAGGCCTGTGCCATCGGGGTCAGTGCGTTGGTCAGCCCCGGGCCACTGATGAGCGTGCAGACCCCGGGCCGTCCGGTGACCACCGACCATCCGTCCGCCATGAATCCCGCACCCTGCTCGTGGCGGGGCGACACGGCACGGACACCGAATCGGTGCAGGCCGCGGTAGAGCTCGATGTTGTGCACACCGGGGATGCCGAAGACGGTGTCGACGCCGTAGTGCTCGGCCAGCAGGCCGACGACCGCCTCACCGAGCCGCAATGCAGGCCTCCGCGACGGCACGGATGCGGCGGCTGGCCTCCGCCATCACCGCTGCATCGACGGTGAGTGCGAGGCGGATGTGCCCGGCGCCGCCGGGGCCGAAGCTCTCGCCCGGCATCACCACCACGCCCTGTTCGTCGAGCAGCCGCCATGCGAACTCCTCGCCGCTCAGACCGGTGGGACGCACGTCGACCATCACGAACATGCCGCCCTCGGGCATGCGCACCGACACGGCGTCGCTGCCCGACATCGCCTGCACCATCGCGTTGGCCCGCTGGTGGAAGGTGCGCTTCAGGTCGGCCACCTCGGGGTGCGGCTGTTCGAGCGCCACCTGCAGCGCGTCGGCCAGGAACGGCTGGCTGCCGAAGTTCATCGCCTCGGTGACCGAGGTGATGTGCGCGGCGACATCGGCTTCCGCGGCAATCCAGCCGGCCCGGAAACCCGGCAGCGCGTGCGACTTGCTGATCGACGCGATGCTGATCGAGCGGTGGCGCAGGTGCGGCCGGTCGAACGGTGAACAGAACCGGGTCTCGAACGTGAGGTCGGCGTACACCTCGTCGCACACGATCCACAGGTCGTGGCGTTCGCACACCTCTCCGATCGCATCCACCTCGTCCTGCGACAACACGGCACCGGTCGGGTTGCTCGGCGTGTTCAGCAGCAGCACCCGCGACCGATCGGTGACGCGGGCCTCGAGTTCCTCGGCCCGGAGGTGGAAGTTGTCCTCTGGCCGGGTGGGCACCGGCACGAACGTGGCGCCGGTGGATGCCACCACACCCTCGTAGGTCGCGTAGTACGGGTCGGGCACCAGCACCTCGTCCCCGTGCTCGACCAGGGTGGCCATCGTGACGAACAGTCCCTGCTGCGTGCCGGCCACGTACACCACCTGGTCGTGGTGCACCTCGTGCCCAGAACGCCGGCCGAGATGCGCTGCCACGGCGCGGCGGGCACCGGGCTCGCCCTGACCATCTGCGTAACGGGTGCGACCGGCGCGGATGGATTCCACCGCAGCATCGAGCACCGCGGCGGGGGGCGGCAGGTCAGGCTCGCCGATCGACAGGAAGATGAGGTCCTCGCCCTTCAGCGCACGCTGGCGGCCCGCCATGTGCACCGCCCACTTGTCGAATCCGAGGCCGTCAATCCGGCGGGAGATGGAGGCGTACCGCATGGTGAGCAGGCTAGCCAGTGCCCCTACGCTGCCGCCCATGTCCGCTGAGCCCGTCGACTGGCAGGTCGTCGCACGCAACCTGCCCGAGCACGCCCGCAACCCCATCCACACCGATGACGGAGCCCGGGCCGCCGGATTCCCCCGTGCGCTGGTGGCCGGGGTCACCACCTACGGGTATCTCACGCAACCGCTGATCACGGCGTGGGGCGAGGAATGGGTGGCGAACGGCGGTGGCGAGGTGCGCTTCCGACGGCCGGTGTTCGACGCGGATCTCGTGCGGTGCGTGGTGTCACGCGATGGCGATGCCGTGCTGGTGCAGGCAGTGACCGACGAACCCGAGCAGCCGCGGGCATCGTTCCGTGCCGTTCGCGATGGCGGCGCGGTGGCCGCCCTGCGCGATGGCGAGGCATTGGTGACGCGGGAACTGCGGTTGAGCGGCGAGTGGGGCGCCGAGCACTCCCCCGGTTCGGGCATCGCCCACCCGGCCACGTGGCCGTTGCTGGCGAACCACATCGTGCACACGCAGGTCGCCCGCGGCAGCTGGATCCACACGCGCAGCATCGTGCGGCACCACGGCGTCGCCCGGGTCGGTGACGTCGCGGTGGTGCGCGCCACCGTGGTGCGAAGGTTCCAGTCGCACGGCGAGCGGGCCGTGGTGGACGTGCTCGTGGAGGTGGGCGGCAGCGTGGTGGCCTCGCTCGAACACGAGGCCATCGTGGCCCTGCCCGCTACATCGTGAAGGCGAGATTGCGCATGGCCCGTGCTGCCAGTTCGGGCTCGCCGGTGGCGCGGATGCGGCCGTCGGCCACCGCCTGATCCGGGTCGATGCGGCCACACGCCAGCAGCATGAAGGTCAGCGAGTCGGCCCACACCTCGACATCGGGGTCGGCAAGTTCGGCCACGCGGGCAGCGCGACCGTCGACCTTCACGAGGATGTCGCGCTGCACGGGCCCGGTCACGTGGAACGCAATGCCCTTGCCGTCGGGGACACCGATCTTCTTGCCGGCGATGTAGCCGATCGAGCCCTGCACCTCGTCGAGGCTGGTCTCGGCAGCGGCGCCCGCGTCGTCGCCGGCGATGCCGAGTGGCACGCGGATGTCGCGCTCGTGCACCCAGGTGTCGAACACGCGGATCGCCATGAACCGCCCGTAGGTGGCCTGACCCACCGGCGTGAACGAAGGGGCATCGAACTCGTCATCGCTCATCTGCCCGAGCTCGGCCAGACGGGCCTGCACCGTGGCGTGGTAGCGGGCAGCTAGGTCAGCGGTCGACAGAGCGGCGATCTCGGCTCCCACGGCCGCCATCGCGGCGAACGGGTTCTCGCCACCGGGCCGCCAGCCCAGCAGACCCGCCTCGATGGTGGTCACGTGCTGCACGACGCCCTGCACCGTCCATGCCGGGCACAGCGACTGCGCCTCCCACTGCTCGGGGGTGAGTGAATCGACGACGCGTCCGAACGAGCTGAACGCCTCCTCGAGTTGCTGGACGTGGTTCATGGTGCGGGTTTCTCCTTGCTCTGCCAGTCGCGGGCCTGCAGGTACGGGCTGAACTGTTCACCGATGTGTCGCATGTCGGCGGCGGTCTTGGGTCGCTTCAGTTCGTACAGGTGGGGGAACCTGCGGAAGCCCTGCACCACCTGCCACAAGTCCAGCGCTTCGTCACCGGTCACGGCCGGAGTCAGCACCGGGCCGTACACGCGGGACCCATCGTCGAACACCAGGAGTGGCACCCCGAAGGCGCCGGAGGCAAGTACCGCTTCGTGATCGGTGCGCACGTCATCGTGCGTGGTCGGGTCGTCGATCGCCTGCTGCACCAGGCCCGGGTCGAGCCCGATCGATTCCAGCAGTTCGGCAGCAACCTCGGGCCGGTGGGGTTTGCGGCCCTCGGCATGCAGGGCCCGGGCAGCGACCTCGTAGAATCGGTCGCAGTCGTCCATCGAGGTGCGCCGCAGCAGTGCCGCCACGCGCAGCATCCCCCACCCGTACGACCATTCCCGCTCCCACGGGTGCTTCTTGCCCTCCTCACGGTTGACCTCCTCGAGCGAGAAGAACCGCCAGTCGATGGTGATGCCGGTCTGACGGCGCACGTCGCGCAACCAGATCGAGGTCTGGTAAGCCCATGGGCACATCACGTCGAAGTGGAACCGCACGGTCTCGGACATCGCATCTGCCTCCTCCGGCGATCGTAGCGATCGCGACTACCATCGCCGCCATGGCGGGAAGGACCAGCTGGGAACGTCACCCGGCCGACACTGCCCGACTGGTGCTGGCGGTGGTGGTCGGCGTGATCGCGGTCGCGGTCGTCCGGGCGGCACCGGATGCGGTGCGCGGTGCCACGGCCGACCTCGTCCGCCTGCTCGACCGGCTGCCGGGTCTGCTGTCGCGAGGGGTCGTCGGCCTGCTGCAGGTGGCCTCCCTCGCCGCGCCGGTCGGCGCCGTGCTGTGGCTGCGACGCGGCAGGTGGACGGAGGTCGCCCTGGCGGTCGGCTGTGCACTCGTGGCCGGGATGGCCGCCGCGCTGATGAACGACTGGCTGGAACTGGCCGTGCCGTCGGCGATCATCGCCGACGCCAACCGACCCTCCTGGGTGGCCGACGCCTCCTTCCCCTCCAGCGCCTACCTCGCCGCCACCGCCGCTGCCGTGGGGGCCATCGCGCCCACGCTCACCATCGCCTGGCGGCGCGCCACGTGGTGGGTGGTGGCGACGGTGGCGCTCGCCCGCGTCATCACCACCGTCGAGGCCCCTCTCAACCTCGTCGCAACCGTGTCGTTGGGTGTCGCCGTGGCCTCCGCAGCGCTCATGTGGTTCGGGGCACCGTCACGACGCCCGTCGCTGGCCAGCATCACCCTTGCGTTGCGCAACGGCGGTCTGTTGGTGAACGACCTGCAGGCTGCCGACCATCGCGGCACCCACGGCCCCATCTACACCGCCTCGTCGCGCGGTGAGTCGATCGTGGTGAAGGTGGTGGGCCGCGACGAACGCAACGCTGACCTGCTGAGTCGGGTGACGCGTGCATTGCGGGTGAAGGGCGTCGACGATGCCCGCCCCGTCAGCCCCTCGTTGACCGTGCAGCACGAGGCGCTCAACGCCCTCATGGCCGCCCGGGCGGGGGCCACGGTGCCGGGCGTGCTCGCCGTCGGCGAGACCGACGAGCGGGGCGCCTACCTCGCGCTCGAACGGGTGCAGGGCGTGCCACTCGGCGAGCTGCCCAGCGACGAACTCGACGACGCCACGCTGGACGGCGCATTCGCCAACCTCGCAGCGCTGCATCGAGCCCGCATCGCGCACATGTGGGCGTCCGCCGAACACCTGCTGCGCATGCCCTCAGGCGGGGTGTGCATGGTGGACCTTCGCTGGGCGGAGCTCGCCGCGACCGACGACCAGATGGCGCGCGACCTCGCCGAGATGGTGGCCTCGCTGGCCGCGGTCGTCGGTGCCGAACGCGCCGCCGCGGCCGCGGCGCGCCACTTCCCCGCCGAGGCCCTCGGTGCCACCCTGCCGCTCGTGCAGCCGCTCGCGCTGTCGGCCAGCACGCGTCGCGCCTACAAGGGCCGCACGAAGGAACTCGGTGGTGTCCGCGACGCGGTGCAGGCGGCGGCTGGGGTCGAGCGCTACGAGATGGCCGCGATGCAGCGCCTCTCGGTGCGCAAGGTGGTGGGCTTCACCGCCGCGTTGGTGCTGGGCAACATGCTGCTGGGACTGGTGGCCAACTTCGGCGACATCTGGCGGGAACTGAAGGCGGCCGACCTGTCGTACGTGCCGTGGATGCTGGGACTGGTGGCCCTGACGTACGTGAGCGGGGCCCTGTCGCTGATGGGCGCGGTGAATGCGCGCCTCCCGTTCGGGCGCACGACCGAGGTCATGTTCGCCCAGTCGTTCCTGAACCGGTTCATCCCGGGGAATGCCGGTGGCATGGCATTGCGCACCCGCTACCTGCAGCGCAACGGCGTCGACCTGGTGGTGGCCGCGGCGAGCGTGGGCCTGACGAGCGCTGCGAGCGGTGTGATGCAGGTGGTGATCGCCGCCCTGTTCTTCACCTGGGCCGGCAGCAGTGCCGAACAGGGCGGCTCGTTCTCGCTGCCGTCGGGCAGCACGGTGCTGGTCGTGGTGGTGGTGCTGCTGGCGATCGCAGGCGCCGTGGCCACGACCGCCTTCGGACGCCGCATCGTCGCCGGGGCGAGGGCGCAGGTGCGCACGTTGTGGGCGGAACTCTCGACACTGGCGCGCCAGCCCGTGAAGATGCTGCTGCTGTTCGGCGGGGCGTTGATGGGCAAGTTGCTGAACGTGGTGATGCTGT
>JBJTXX010000234.1:0-3928 GCA_046082485.1 Actinomycetota bacterium | reverse complement strand
CCGAACCGTCGGGAAGGTAGTAGTTCCACCAACTGCCGTTGGGTAGCTGGATGTCGACCAACCATTCGTATGCACGCTCGGCGTTGGCGTGCAGGCCGGCGACGTCGAGGGCCATGGCGGTCTCGACATGGTTCCATGGGTCGCAGTGACCATCGGGGAACCAGGGGATCATGCCGGTCGGCAGTTGCAGCGAGGCAATGTGTTCCGCGGTCTGCACGACCTCGTCGGCCGAAAGGACCCCCTCGATGTGGGGCACGCGGCTCATCGCTTCGTCCCATAGACGATGAAGCTCTTGCCCAGCACGGGAGCGAGCACCCGCTCCGCGACCTTCATCGAGGTCGGCTGCTGCACGATCTCCCACTCCAGCAGCTTGCGATAGCGGGTGACCAACGGGTGCTGTTCGTTGCGCGGCCCGACCGCGCACCGCAGCCACCAGTAGGGGGAATGCAAGGCGTGCGCGTGGTGGCTGCCGGTGACCCGGAGCCCAGCGGTGCGCAACTTCGCCTTCAGTTCCGTGGCCGAATAGATGCGCACGTGTCCGCCCACCGACTTCGGAGCGTGGTACTCGTCGCTCAGCAGCCAGTTGATCTTCTCGGGGTACCAGGTGGGAACGGTGCACGCGAACGTGCCGCCGGGGCGCAGCACGCGGACCAGTTCACTGATCGCCGACACGTCGTTCTGGATGTGTTCCAGCACCTCGCTGGTGATCACCCGGTCGAACGATGCGTCGTCGAACGGCAGCCGGGTGGCGTCGCCCTGCAGCGCAGCCACGTACCGCTGGACCGGTATCTCGCCGGCCTCGACCATTGCTCCGAAGGTGCCACGTGTGGCCATGACCTCGTCGGCGGCGTAGTCGAGCGCCACGACGTTTGCTCCGAGCCGCGCGAGCTCGAACGCGTGGCGGCCGAAGCCGGCGCCTGCGTCGAGCACCATGTCGCCCGGCTGCACGCCGAGTCGGTCGAAGCGGATGGTGAGCAAGGGTCTAGATCCGGCCGTTCCTGCGCAGCTTGTCGATGTTCGCGGGCATCGCCAGAACCTCGCGGTACTGGTCGACGGTGAGCTGGGCGCAGTGCTTCCAACTCCAACGCTCGACCACCCGCTGGCGACCCGCAGCGCCGACCCGCTCGCGGGTCTCCGCGCTGTCGAGTCCGCGCCGCAATGCGACAACGAGTGACTCGACGTCGCCTGCCTTGCACTGCAGGACCGTGTCGCCGTCGCGGCCGGTGACCTCGGGCAGTGCGCCGCCGTCGGTGGCCACCAGGCAGATGCCGGTGCTCATCGCCTCGATCGCGGGCAGGCTGAAACCCTCGTAGAGGCTTGGCACCACGGCCAGTTCCGCCTCGGCGTACAACTCGACGATTCGCTCGTCGGGCACACCCGAGACGAACTCGATGTGCGGTCGCAGACCGAGCTTGTCGATGAGGTCGGCGCTCGCGCCCTCGCGGGGCTTGCCGATGATGGTGAGGGTGACATCGCGCTCGGTGCGCAACTTGGCCATCGCCTCGAGCAGGTAGCTGAGGCCCTTCAAGGCCACGTCGGCGGATGCCGTGGTGATGAGCCGACCCGGCCGACGTGCCACGTGCGGCATGGGCTGGAACAGGTCGGGGTCGACACCGACGGGCACCAGTCGCATGCGGTCGAGGCTGACCTTCATGTCCTTGTGGATGTCCTTGATGCTGTTCTCGCTGACCACCACGATGCGAGGCATGCGACTGGCCACGCGGCCCTGCATCTTCACGAAGTTGTACCAACGCCCGATGCTCCAGCGCTTCCGCCAGTTCTTCTGGTGCTCCATCTCGAGCGCCCGGTCGCGGGTGATCGGGTGGTGCAGGGTGACGATGGTGGGCATCATCTTCTCGACACCGAGGATGCCGTAGCCGAGGCACTGGTTGTCGTGCACCAGGTCGAAGTCGCGGACACGCTTCTTCAGCGCATCGTGGACGCGCACACTGAACCCGAGCGGCTCACCGAAGGTGCCCTTGAGGTGGGTGAAGACCTCGGCCAGATCGCCCTTGGTCTTGATCTCCCAGTAGCCGGGGAACCTGCCGGGATAGTGATCGTTCCACAGGTCGAGGCTGGGCAACTTGTGCAGGGCGATGCGCTCGTCGAGCACGGGGTACGGCTGGCCGCCGAACACCTCGACCGTGTGGCCGAGGTCGGCGAGTGCCTTGGTGAGGTGGCGTGTGTACACGCCCTGGCCGCCCACGTGCGGCTTGCCGCGATACGTGAGGTAGGCGATCTTCAGCGGTGCGTCGGGGTCGAGACCCCTGGCGCCGGCCGGAAAGGCGGCAGACATGGTGGACAACGCTACCGGTGGCTGGTTACTGACGGGTAGCCGAACGGCGAACCCGCTGGTCAGGGGGTGCGGCGCACCCAGCCGATGGTCATCGTCCGCTGCAGCAGTTCGCCCGGCTCCAGCCGTGTCGCGCCACCGATGTTGAAGCCGTCGGGAGGGCCGCTCTGCGGTTCGACGCACACCAGCCCGGGCTGCTCGTCGTAGACCACCCAGTGGTCGCAGTCGCTGTCGACCGTCACCGTCACGTGCGGGTGGTGCAGCCGTATCGGTGCCGATCGCTGCACGAAGCAGTCGTCCCACGGATGCGGTTTCGGCGCCACCAGCCGTGCGGTGGCCATGTGGCGCTCGTCGCGTTCGTACATCCGGCCGAACTCGAGATCCGCACGGTCGGGTGAGCGGAAGCACGGGTGCCATCCGATGACCGCCGGCATCGGTGCGGCGGTGGCCATCACGGCGAGCACGCAGGTGAGGCCGTCGGGTGACAGCAGCAGGTGCTGGTGGGCTCGACCACCGAACTGCCACTCGAGCTCGCACGCGAGCTCGCAGTAGTCGCGCCCTGCATCGACCACCGCCCAGGGGGAGGTGAAGGCGGTGCCGTGGATGGCGTGCGGTGGATGGTTCAGCGGGAGTTGCACGTCGACGCCGTCGAACGCAAAGTGTCCGTCTCGCACCCGACCGGCCCAGGGGGCCATGGGGTAGCTGCCCCAGGTCAATGGTCCGCCAACGGGTTCCTCGTGCAGAAGGTCGAGACCGCCCACGTTGATCTGTCGAACGCGGCCGCCGTCGGCAGGGCTCAGGTGCACGCAGACGTCGGCGGCCTCCATCTCGATCATCGACCATTCTCTAGCATGGGCGGTGTGCGGGGTCTGGTGCAGCGGGTGAAGTCGGCCAGGGTGACGGTGTCGGGCGAGGTCGTCGGCGAGATCGGTCGGGGGTTGTGCGTGCTCGTCGGGGTGACGCACGACGACACGGCAGCGACGGCGGCGAAGTTGGCCGACAAGCTCTGGAACCTCCGTGTGATGGACGACGACGCCGGCGTGATGAACCGCAGCGTTGCCGACACGACCGGCGCGGTGCTGGTGGTCAGCCAGTTCACGCTGTACGGCGACACGTCCGCCGGTCGCCGGCCGAGTTGGATCGCAGCGGCGCGGCCAGAGCATGCCGAACCACTGGTGCAGGCGGTGGTGGACCGTCTGCGGGAACTCGGGGCGACAGTGGCGACCGGTCGGTTTCGCACCGAGATGCTGGTCGAGATCGCCAACGATGGCCCGGTGACCGTGCTGATCGAACTCTGATCGGTTCCGGTCCCCTTCGTCCCCCGGTCCCCTGGTCAGCTTCGTCGATCCGAGTGGGTACTCGCACCCCGGGTCGGAGTAGCCACTCGGGCGGGTGGGAGGCACTCGGATGGGGGTGTGGGACTCGGATGGGGGTGTGGGACTCGGATGAGTGTTCCGGATGGCGGAACGGTTCCATCATGTGAAACACGGGGGTAGGGGCCCGCGCGCTACAGTTCCGTTGACATTTCGTACACCAATGGTGGGGGAGGCACGAGCAATGGCGCTCGCACAACGGCTCGCCAATCTGGGCACCGAGACCGCGTTCGCGGTGTCGCTGGCGGCAGCGGATTGGGCA
>JBJTXX010000233.1:0-4493 GCA_046082485.1 Actinomycetota bacterium | reverse complement strand
CTGTAACCGCCACCGGCGGCGCCGCCCTTGATGCCGAAGGTCGGGCCCATGCTGGGCTGGCGCAGGCTGATGACGGCGTTCTTGCCGATGTGCTGCATGGCTTGGCCGAGACCCACGGTGGTGGTCGTCTTGCCCTCGCCGAGCGGGGTGGGGGTGATGGCCGTGACCACCACGTACTTCGCCTTCGGGCGGTCGCTCAGCTCGTCGATGGCCTCGAGGCGGATCTTCGCCAGGTCGTCACCGTGCTGCTCCAGCAGGTGCGGGCCGATGCCCATCTTCGCGGCGATGTCGTGCAGCGGGGCAAGCTTGGCGGCGCGGGCGATCTCGAGATCGGACGGGAAGGACACGGTGTAACCCCCAGTGGGCGCGGGCCCCTCGACGCTGAGGGGCGGACGACGCGACCTTAGCGCAAGATTCCGCTTGGTGGAACAATCCCACGATGCGGAACACCGGCTTCAGTCGTAGTCGTGGGTCTCCGGACCGGTGAGCGGCTCGTGGTAGTCGGCGTGCTCGGCCATCCAGATCTCGTGGCTGGTGGTGAGGCCGGTGGGAAGGTCGAGGCAGCCGGCGCTGAACGAGATCAGGTCGGGCCGGCCGTCGAGTCGCCAGAACAGCGAACTGCCGCACGTGCCGCAGAAGCCGTACTCCACGCCGTCCGCCGGGCTGTACCAGCGCAGGGTGGAGTTATCGGCGATGTGCAGGTGCTCGGTGGCGACGTTCGTGGCGGCCCAGTAGTGGCCGCTCCAGCGGCGGCAGCGGTGGCAGTGGCAGTTCACCACCGGGCGCACCTCCGCGTCGACCGTGAAATCGACGGCACCGCACATGCACTGACCGTGCATCAGTACCACTGATCCGGCATCTCGGCCTTGCGGCGGTCGACGAAGTCGCGGAGGGCTTCGTCGACGGCGGCATCGATCGGGGGCGCCTCGTAGTCGGCCAGCATGCGCTTCCAGGCGCTCGTGGCGCGCTGCTCGCTGCTCTGGGCGCCGGCGTCGCGCCACTGTTCGAACGAGTTGTTGTCGCTGATGGCTGCGTCGTAGAACGCGGTCTCGTAGTTGCGCAGCGTGTGCTGCGAGCCGAAGAAGTGCTTGCCCGGGCCCACCTCGTGGAAGGCATCCATGGCGAACTGCTCCTCGTCGAGGCTGACGCCCTTCAGCCACGTGGCGGCGGAACCGCACAGGTCGAGGTCGAGCATGAACTTCTCGTAGCCCATGGTGAGCGCACCCTCCAGCCAGCCTGCGCTGTGGAGGATGAAGTTCGCGCCGCACTGCAGGGCGGCGATGAAGCTCATCGTGCTCTCGGTCATCGCCTGACCGTCGGGCAGTTTCGACGAGGTGAAGGCTCCCGAGCAGCGCAGTGGCAGGCCGACCCGTCGGGCCAACTGGCCCACGATCAGCGAGCCCAGGGCGGGCTCGGGCATGCCGAACGTGGGGCTGCCACTCCGCAGGGCCATCGACGACAGGAAGTTGCCGTAGACGACCGGTGCACCCGGGCGCACCAACTGGCCGAGCGCCACGCCCACCATCGTCTCGGCGTGCGACTGCGCCACGGCGCCGGCCGTCGTGACCGGGCCCATCGCCCCGCCGAGGATGAACGGCACGATCACCTGCCCTTGGTTGGCCGCCGCATAGGTCTTCAGGGCTCCGGTCATCGTCGCGTCCCAGACGAGCGGCGAGTTCACGTTCACGTTGCCCATGACGACGCAGTTGGTGTCGACGAAGTCGGCCCCGAAGGCGATGCGGGCCATCTCGATGCTGTCGGCGGCACGCGACGAGGCCGTGACCGAGCCGAGGAACGCCTTGTCGCTGTAGCGCAGGTGGCTGTACACCATGTCGAGGTGGCGCTTGTTGACCGGCACGTCGGTGGGCTCGCAGACCGTGCCGCCCGAGTGGTGCAGGTACGGGGTGCTGTAGGCCATCTTCACGAAGTTCTCGAAGTCGCGCAGCGTGCCGTATCGGCGCCCCTGCTCGAGGTCGTGCACGAACGGCGAACCGTAGGCGGGCGCCAGCACCACGCTGTTGCCACCGATGCGCACCGAACGCTCAGGGTTGCGGGCGTGCTGCACGAACTCGCGCGGTGCGGTGGAGCACAGCGAGCGCACCAGTCCGGGTTCGAACCGCACGGTGACCCCGTCCACGCGCGCGCCGGCAGCCCTGAACAGCGAGAGGGCCTCCGCGTCGTCGCGGATCTCGATGCCGATCTCGTCGAGGATTCGGTCGGCGTGGGCCTCGACGGTGTCGAGGCCGTCGGGGGAGAGCAGCTCGTAGGTCGGCACCTCGCGTGTCAGGTATGCCGGACCGACGTTGCGGCTGCCCTGACCGCGTGCGGCCTGCCGTGCAGCCCTGCCCTGACGGCCGCGGCTGTTGCTGGTGGTCTCGTCTGCCGGCATATTCACGGTACGAACGTACCATTTTGGAGGGGGTGTCATTGACCGGGGTACAAGGCCTGACTAGTGTTCGCCGCAGCAGGCCCGACCCAGGGTTTGCTTCTATTCACCTCTGGGGGAGAAATGAATTCATTCGACGAACTGCGCTCCAGCGTCGGTCCGCTCCAGGGCGAGGTCATCGATGCCTTCGCCAATGGCAGCCTGTCCCGCCGCGGTTTCCTCGTGAAGGGCAGTGTCGTGGGTCTGAGCGCGGCGTTCATGGGTGCCGTCGTGGCGGCCTGCGGCGGCGACGACGAGAGCACGGCCACCACCGGTGCGCCGGCGCCCGAGACCACGGGTGCACCGTCGCCCGAGACCACCGCGGCCCCGGAGACCACGGCTGCGGCCGGTGGCATCAAGCAGGGTGGCACGCTGCGCAGCGCCAGCCAGCGCCCCGGCAGCCCGCTCGACCCGGTGGCCATGGACAACCTGGGTGCCTACACCCCGGTCGTCACCGCGTTCGAGTACCTCGCCGGCCCAGGTGAGGGTCTGCGCTGGCCCCGATGCTGGCCGAGGAGTGGACGCCGAACGACGACGGCAGCAAGTGGACGTTCAAGCTGCGCCAGGGCGTGAAGTGGCACAGCGGTACCGACTTCACGTCGGCCGACGTGGTGGCCACCATGGACCGCATGGTCGAGGCCGGCAAGCTGTCTGCCTACATGGACGCTGGCGGCTGCGCGGCGATCGACGACTTCACGGTCGAGTTCACGCTGAAGAACCCCGACGGCCAGTTCCCGTACAACGTGTGCCACTGGAACCCGCAGACCGTCATCACCCCGGCCGGCTACGCCACGGGCACCACGCTCGACGCACAGCCCGACGGCACCGGCCCGTTCAAGCTCGACTCGTTCGACGTGTCGACCGGTGCGACGTTCTCGCGCAACGACGCCTGGTGGGGCGGCACGCCCTACCTCGACGGCCTGCAGTTCATCTTCTCGGATGACCTGGCCACCCAGATCACGGGCCTGCAGGCCGGCGAGGCCGACACCTGCGTGCAGATCTCGGTGCTCGACGGCGCGGCGATCATCAACAACCCCGACCAGTTCACGACCGAGGCCATCCGTGGCGCCGCCCACCGTCAGATCTGGATGAACGTGCGCGAGGGCACCTTCACCGATGTGAACGTGCGCACCGCCATCGCCCTCGGCCTCGACCGTCAGGCGCTCGTCGACACCTGCCTCGGTGGCAAGGGCGACGTCGGCAACGACCACCCGATCGCCCCGGTCTACGAGTTCCACGACGCCAGCCAGGCCCAGCGTGAGCGCGACGTCGAGAAGGCAAAGCAGCTGCTCGCCGACGCCGGCAAGGCCGGTCTGGCGATCACCATGCACGCGCCGAAGCTGCAGGAGATCCCGCAGCTGGCCGAGCTGGTGCAGTCGCAGCTGAAGGACATCGGCATGGACGTCACGCTCAACGTCGAGAGCACCGACACCTTCTACGACCGTTGGTGCAAGGTGTACGACAGCACGAACGAGCCCGCCGGCTGCGACGGCGGCGAGGAGTTCGGCATCGTCGACTACGGCAACCGTGGTGTGCCCGACGTGTACCTGGTGAAGGCCTACGCGACCGGCGAGTGGAACTCGGCGCACTACAACAGCGCCGACTTCAACCAGGCCGTGAAGGACTACCAGGCGGGCCTGACGCTCGACGCCCGCAAGGAGCCCGTGTCGCGCATCCAGGCCCTGGCGAACGCCGACGTGCCGTATGTGATCCCGTACTTCTACAACTCGCTGTTCGCCTACGCGAACACCGTGACGGGCATCCGCGCCACCGGCCTCGGCCACTTCTACTGCGGTACCGCAGGCTTCAAGGCCTGATCGTCCGCTCGGACTGGAAGTCACCGGCGTCGGGCCGCTGCGTTCGCGCAGCGGCCCGACCCGCGTCAAGGGTTCTTCGTATCGTCACCCATTCGATGGCTCGCTACATCCTGAGGCGTCTCGGACTCGCTGTCGTCACCCTGTTCATCCTGAGCATGGTGGTGTTCCTCATCGCGTCCGTGCTTCCCGGAAGTGTGGGCCGCGCCATCCTCGGACCGTTCGCGAACCAGCAGTCCGTCGACAACCTCAAC
>JBJTXX010000232.1:0-1639 GCA_046082485.1 Actinomycetota bacterium | reverse complement strand
CACGTTCAGTTTCCTCGAGATGAACACCCGCCTGCAGGTGGAGCATCCCGTGACCGAGATGGTCACCGGTCTCGATCTGGTGGCCCTGCAGGTGCGCGTCGCCGAGGGCGCTCCGCTGCCGCAACGGGTGCTCGACGGCATCGAACCGTGCGGCCACGCGATCGAGGTGCGGCTGTGCACGGAGGATCCCTACCGGGGCTTCCTGCCGGGTTCGGGCACGTTCACCCGGTTCTCGTTCCCCGCCATGCCGGGGCTGCGGGTCGACACCGGCGTGGAGGCCGGCACCGTCGTGCCACCGTTCTACGACTCGATGGTGGCGAAGGTGATCGCCCACGGCGACACGCGCGCCGATGCAGCGCGCACGCTGCGCATCGCGCTGGAACGCGCCGACCTGTGCGGCCCGGTGACGAACCGGGAACTGCTGATCCAACTGTTGGGCCGGCTCCACGAGATCGATGGAGCCGACGCGGGATGGCACACCGGTTGGCTCGACGAACAGCAACTCGGCGACGGTCCGTCACCCGCCCCGTTGCAGATCGCCGCGGCGGCGATGGCCGTGGTTCGTCACTCCGCTGCCGGCAGCCGATTCCCGATCGGCTGGCGCAACAACCCGTCGCAGCCGCAGGTACAGCGCGTCGGCGCACACACCGTGACCTACCGCTTCGACCGCACCGACCGACTGCAGGACCTGGCGGTCGACGACGCGCCCATCGACCTCGACGACCTCACGCTCGAGCAACTCCGGCGCATCCGCACCCACGTGGTGGCCGACGAGACGGGCACTCCGCACGCCGTGCACGTCGATGGGGGCCGCCACACGCTGACGGTGCCACCCCGATTCGTCGCACCGGACGAGGCCGGCCGGGCAGGCAGCACCACGGCCCCGATGCCCGGCAAGGTGGTGCGCATCGACGTGCAGGTGGGCGACACGGTGACCGCCGGCCGCACGCTGCTGGTCCTGGAGGCGATGAAGATGGAGCACCAGGTGGTGGCTCCCGTGTCGGGCACGGTGGTGGAGGTGTTCGTGGATGTGGGCCAGCAACTCGACCATGGTCAGGCGTTGGTGCGGGTGGACCCCGCATGAGCCGCCGACCGGTTCGCATCGCCAACTGCAGCGGCTTCTTCGGCGACCGCATCTCGGCCGCCCGCGAAATGGTCGACCCTGCGGTGCTCGAGACCAGCCCGATCGACGTGCTCACCGGCGACTGGCTGGCGGAACTCACCATGCTGATCCTGCACAAGCAGCGCAGCCGCAACAGCGAGCTCGGTTTTGCATCGACATTCCTCACCCAGATGGAACAGGTGCTGGCCACCTGCATCGAGCGTGGCATCAAGGTGGTCACCAATGCGGGTGGCCTGAACCCGGCAGGGTGCGCGGAGAAGGTGCGCGACATCGCCACCCGCCTCGGTCTGAGCGTGCGGGTCGCACACCTCGAGGGGGACGACCTGATGCCCCGCATCGACGGTCTTCGACCGCAGTTGCACCACCTCGACACCGGCGCTCCGCTGACGGGTGACCCGGTGAGCGCGAACGCCTACCTCGGCGGGTGGGGCATCGCAGCCGCGCTGCTGGCGGGGGCCGACGTGGTGGTGTGCCCTCGGGTCACCGACGCGGCGCTCGTCGTGGGCCCGGCCGCCT
>JBJTXX010000231.1:0-2314 GCA_046082485.1 Actinomycetota bacterium | reverse complement strand
CGAGCGCGAGGGTGGCGCCCACGTGACCGGTGCCAGCGGCGGCCAGATGCCCGGCTGGAAGGGCAACCTCTCCGATGCCGAGATCCTCGCCGCGGTGTGCGACGCGCGCTACGAGCTCGCAGGTGGCGATCAGGAGAGCGAGGAGTTCGCCCTGTGGTGCTCGCCCGAGAGCGAGATCTACCTCGCACTCGAGGAGGGCGGCGCGACGTTCGAGAACGTCCACGAGGTGTTCGCCGAGAAGGGCGTCATGGAGATCGGTTCCGAGCCGAAGGCCGGCTCGCCCGCCTGACGCTCGTCACATCACGAATGATCGATACGTGTGGCCGCTTCCGTCCGGGAGCGGCCACACTGCTGTTGTGAGCGACTCCGCCGACATCAACACCGAAGTGCTCGTCATCGGCGGCGGCCCTGCCGGTGCGGCGGCTGGCTACTGGCTCGCCCGCCACGGCCACGACGTCACGGTGGTGGAGCGCAAGACCTTCCCGCGCGACAAGACGTGCGGCGACGGCCTCACCCCTCGGGCGGTGCACCAGCTGGAGGAAATGGGCCTGGGCGAGCAGCTCGGCCGTTACCACCGCTACCACGGTCTGCGTGCCACGGGCATGGGCCGCGAACTCGAACTGCAGTGGCCCTCGCACTCCGTGTACCCCAGTCACGGCTACGTGGTGCGACGCCGCGAGCTCGACCAGATGGTGGCCCTCAACGCCGTGTCCGCAGGGGCGAGGTTGCTCACCGGCCACGAGGCGCTCGATCCCGTCGTCGACCGTGGCTTCGTGCGCGGCGCCGTGGTGAAGACGAAGACCGGTGACACCCGCACCATCAACGCCCACTACGTGGTGGTGGCCGACGGGGCCAACAGCCGTTTCGGCAGGGCCCTCGGCACGTTCCGCACCCGCGAGTGGCCGTACGGCACCGCCATCCGCACCTACTGGCAGACGCCGCGGCACGCCGACCCGTGGATCGAGTCGGCCCTCGACGTCAAGGACCGCAACGGCAACCCCATGCCCGGGTACGGATGGATCTTCCCGGTCGGCGACGGCACGGTGAACATCGGTGTCGGCCTGCTGTCGACGTTCCGTGACTTCAAGAGTGTCAACACCACCCAACTGCTCGATGCGTACGCGCATCAGGTGGCCGACCGTTGGGAGATCGACCCAGGCAACCCCGAGTGCAAGGCCACCAGTGGCCGCATCCCGATGGGAGGGTCGGTGGGCCCGAAGGCCGGTCCGAGTTATCTCGTGATCGGCGACGCCGCCGGCAGCGTGAACCCGTTCAACGGCGAGGGCATCGACTACGCCTACGAGACCGCCCGCATGGCCGCCCAGGTGCTGCACGAGGCACTCGCTGCGAACGACCCCACGGCGTTGCAGCAGTACCCGCGTCTGCTCGACGCGGAGTACGGCGACTACTTCAAGGTCGCCCGCCTCTTCGCCCGGGTGATCGGTCGGCCGGCGCTGATGCGCGAACTCACCCGGGTCGGCATGCACAGCCGCACGCTGATGGAGTGGGTGCTGCGGATCATGGCGAACCTGCTGCGCGACGACGAGCTCGGCCCCGCCGAGGCCGCCTACAATGCCGCAGCGAAGATCGTCAAGCTCGCCCCCAACGCCTGACCCGTCCCGAGGAACTTACGTTCGCGCCGCCGTGTCCCGAGGAACTCAGGTTCGCGCTGTGAGGGTGGCGAGGAGAGAGGCCGGGGCGGTGCGCAGCGCATCGGTCGCCGGGCTCGCCGGCAGCATCGCACATGCGGCCTCGGCCCGCGAGACCCATTCGTGGGCGACCGACATCGCCGCAGCGACGCCGCCGTTCGATCGCACGATCGACAATGCCTTGTCACGCTCGACGAGATCGAGCGGCTTGCCGAGCAGCGCCAACAACTCGACCGCTGCCACACCACCGGCCTGCAGCGTGCGCAACACCGGGAGGGTGTAGACGCCCTCGACCATGTCGTGCCCGGCAGGTTTGCCGAGTTGTTCGTCGGTGGCGGTGATGTCGAGCAGGTCGTCGACGATCTGGAACACCATGCCGAAGGCCTCGCCGTACTCGGTGAGGGCGTCGATCACCGGGCGGGGCAGATCCGCCACCAGACCACCGATGCGGGCGGCCGTCGAATACAGCGAGGCGGTCTTGCCGCTGATGCTCGAGAGGTAGCTGGTCTCGGGTCGGGCCGCGTTGTAGGTGTGCCGCAGCTCCTCGATCTGGCCCTCGCACAGGCGGCCGATCGTGCGGGCGAGCAACCCGGCCACCTCGGTGCCGAGGGACGCCGCGATCTCCGATGCCCGCGACAGCAGGAAGTCACCGGCGAGGATCGCCT
>JBJTXX010000230.1:0-13870 GCA_046082485.1 Actinomycetota bacterium | reverse complement strand
CTTCAACATCGTCTCGGACGGGATCGTGAACGGCTCGATCCAGGTGCCCGGCCACGGGCGGCCGCTGATCCTGCTCGCCGACCGCCACACCACCGGCGGCTACCCGAAGATCGCCACCGTCATCGGCCCCGACGCGGCCCGGGCGGCGCAGTTGCGTTCCGGTCAGTCGGTGCGGTTCGTCGCCGTCACTCCCGAACAGGCCGTGGCCGCGGCACGAGTCGCGGCAACGCAGCAGGACGACGCGCTCGTTTCACTGGCCGACCGCCCCGGCCTGCGCACCCGGCGACTGCTGTCGGCGAACCTCGTCGACGGCGCGTTTCACACGAGCGACGGTCACACCAGCGATTGAGCGAGCCCCAGCGCGGCGCCCGCGGCGATCAGCCACGTGACGTTCACCTTCGTCGACACCAGCGACCCCAGAGCGACCAGTGCCACAACCACGGTCAGAGGGTCCACGAGCGCCTCAACCGTCAACCGCACCAGCACACCGGCCATCAGCCCCAGCGACGCCACGGTCACGCCGTCCAGGAACGCCTTTGCGATCGGCCGGGCCCGCAGCCATGGCACCAGACGGCCCAGCAACCCCACGAACAGGAAGGATGGGGCGAAGATGCCCACCGTCGCCACCACGGCACCCGCCACGCCATCCACCTGGAACCCCACGAACGTCGCCGAGGTGAAGACCGGCCCGGGCGTGACCTGCCCGACGGTGATCGCGTCGAGCACCTGTTGGCCCGTCAGCCATCCGAGGTCGTCGACCAACAGGCGTTGCAGGAACGCCAGCAGCACATAGCCCGAGCCGTACAGCACGCTGCCGATCTCGAGGAACACCAACAGCAGCCTCCACAGCGACACCGGGGTCGCCGGTGCCATCGGGGCGAGCAGGAAGGGGGTGAGCAACGAGTTCACCTTGTTCGGACGCAGACGGTCTCGCCCCTTCCACAACGCGGCCGCCGCGCCGCACACCGCCAGGATCAGCAGTTCGTGCAGACCGAGCAGGAAGCCTGCCGCAGCAGCCAGCGCGAGAGCAGCTGACAGCACGTCGCGCAGCGCGGTGCGACCCAGCCCCACCAGCGCGTTGGCCACGATGGCGATCACCACGGGCAGGATGCCGTAACGCAGGTCGACCACCGCGGGGTCGGTGCCGAACCGTTGGTACAGCCACGCCAGCACCCCCACGATCAACGCTGCCGGAAGGATGAAGCACGCCCCCGTCAGCAGCATCCCGCGCACACCGGCGCGTCGTTGACCGAGATGGATCGCGAGCTCGGTGGAGTTCGGTCCGGGGATCAGGTTCGTGGCGCCCACCATCTCCAGGAACTCGTGGTCGCTCACCCACCCGCGTCGTCGCACCACCTCGTCGCGCATCAGCGCGATGTGCGCCGCCGGGCCACCGAAACCGATGACACCGAGTTTCAGGAACAGCGCGGCCAGGCTGCGCAGGCTGCTGCGTTCGAGGGCGGGCGGCAGGTCGGCCACCGCCGCACGCTATTCGGAGTTCGAGGGTCAGTCGGCGGTGACGTTGCGGACGGCGAGGCGCTGCTTCATCGCCGAATGGGCCTCGGGTGAGCCGTCGTGGAACGAGCCGAACCAGCGGTCGAACGGGATGGCGCCGTCGGCGTAGTTCACCTCGAAGTACTTGTGGTGCAGGTAGTGGTTCAGGCACCCGGTGTCGATGGCACGACCCTCGCCCAACTCGACCTTCTCGAACCCGGTGTGGCCCGGCACCGGCGCCATCGTGAGATGGAACAGGTTGTACATCGCATGGATGGGGTGCGACGGCACCACCCAGTGGATGGCGACGGCGCTGTAGTACAGCAGGTGCTCGATGGGGTGCATCGACAGCCCCGACCACGGGCCCGGGCTCGTGTTGCGATGGTGCAGCGAGTGCACCGTGCGGTAGAGGAACGGCACGTGGATGAGGCGATGCACCCAGTAGAAGTGCACCTCGCGCCACAGCGGCGTCAGCACCAGGATGACGACGAACCACACCGGATGCGCGGCCCACTGCAGCCACGGGATGTGCCCGTTCGCGAACAGCCAGTGCGTCAGCACCTCCCACGCCGTGGCGAACGGAACGCCGCTGGCGAAGGCCCAGAACACGTTCTCGCGGGTCTGGCTGCCGAACAGGAACCGCTCGCTCTCACGCGGCCAGCGGGCGTTGTACTTGAAGCGGGTGTCCTGCGCCCGCCGCATGTACAGCCGCCAGTGGAACAGGCCGTACCACGCAGCCACCAGTGCGGCGTTGCGAACGAGGATCACGGCGATCCAGCCGGGAGCGAACTCGCGCATCGTCATCGACGACGGCGTGGCGAGGAAGTACCCGGCGATGGCCACGGCCGCGTACAGCAGGTTCCACGACAACAGGTAGTTGCGCACGAACCACGTAGCGATGCGGGCGGGCTCGGTCGGCCGGTCGAACAGCGGGCCGTACGAGGCGCGGCGGTTCGGCGTCCACTCGCCGCGTTGGTTCCTCGAGCCGTAGAGGGTGTCGTCCATATCGCGTCGTCGAGGCTGCGGGTCGCAGTCAGCGCGACAACGCGGCGACGAAGGACTGCAGGGTGACCTCCAGCGCCTCGTCGTCGTGCGCCGCCGACGGCAGCCAGGTGTGGTGGTACTGGATCAGGCGCTCCTCGCGCAGGCTGAGGCCCAACGCCTCGGCTCGGGCGTCGGAGGCGCTTCGTTCCATCTCGTCGAACACCACCCAGAACGCACTCGGGTAGCCCTCGCACGTGACGCCGATGCCCATGTCGGCCGCAGTGCGCTGCAACGAGGCGCGCAGTCGATCGCCGAACGAGTTCAGGCGGCGGTGCACTGACCCGTCGGAGGTCAACTGCACCGTGGCCAGCACTGCGGCCATCGCCGGAGCGTTGCCGTTGTACGTGCCCGACAGCCGCACACGATCGATCGCCACGCCGTCGAACAGTTCCGAGCGCGCCGCCACCGCTGACACCGGCCAACCCGAGCCCATCGCCTTCGCGTACGTGCCGATGTCGGGCGTCACCCCCACCAGTGACGCCGCCGAGCCGGGCTGCAGACGGAAGCCGGTGACGACCTCGTCGAAGATCAACAGCGAGCCGTACCGGGTGGTGATGTCGCGCAGGTGTTGCAGATAGCCGGGCTTGGGTAGTTCGCCGCCGAACACGCTCACCGGCTCGGTGATGACCGCAGCGATCTGCTCGCCCCACTGCTCGAACGCGGCAGTCACCGCATCGACATCGTTCCACGGCAGCAACACGGTGTGCTCACCACTGTTGGGCACCTGACCCAGCGTTGCCGGCCGGGCCGAGCGGGGGTCGTCGCCGGGCTCGAGCGACACCGAGTCGATCCAGCCGTGGTACAGACCTTCGAACTGCACCACGAGGGTTCGGCCGGTGGCGGCGCGGGCGATGCGCATCGCCTGCTGCACGGCCTTGGTTCCGGTGCTGGTGAAGCGGATGTGGTCGGCCCACGGGATGAGCGACAGCGCGGCTTCGGCGGCCTCGACCTCGATCGGCGTGGCCGAACCCAACGTGAGGCCCCGCGCGGCCACACTGGCCACGGCCTCGTTGACAACAGTGGGCGTATGGCCGAGCACTGCCGGACCACGGCCGAGCATGTAGTCGACGTACCGGTTGCCGTCGGCGTCGAACAACCACGGCCCGTCGCCGTGCGTGAACACCGTGCCCGCGCCCACGAGCCGGGCATTCGAGTGCACGCCGGCGGGGGTGAGCCGCCGGGCGCGCTGGTGGAGCTCGGCGTTGGTGGTCGTGGCGGTGCCGGTGTGATTCGTGCTCACAGTGCTCCTGTCCGAGCCGGGCGGGTGCCCACATCTTTGCCACATCTTTGCCGCTGTGTCAGCGCTTGTCAGCCCCTCGAATCCCTCGCACACCCCCTGCGTACCTTCAACGCATGAACCCCTCGACCATCACCCCACCCCCGCCGCGACACCCTCCGTTCGCTGCGCTCCCCACCGAACAACTCGAGGCCTGGATCTGCCAGATGTCGGCCAACCTCTCAGCCGCCGAGCACGACTGGTTGGTGGCGATCGCCGAGTTCGACACCCGCAACGGCTGGCACGGCTGGGGCATCGCCTCGTGCGCACACTGGCTGAGCTGGCAGGTCGGCCTCGATCACCGCACAGCCCGCGAAAAACTGCGCGTCGGCCACGCCCTCCGGCGCTTCCCGGCGATCGCAGCGGCCATGGCTTCCGGCCAACTGTCGTACTCGAAGGTGAGAGCGCTCACCCGCATCGCCACCCCGCAGAACGAGGCAACGCTCGCAATGTGGGGCCTGGCCGCAACCAGCAACCAGGTCGAACGCATCGTGGCGGGGTACTGCCGCTCGTTGCGCTCGCAACGCGACCGCACGCAGCAACAGTGGGCGGGCCGGGCCATGCACCACTCCACCGACGACGACGGTGGCGTCACCATCACGCTGAAGTTGCCCGCCGACGCAGCCATCGAGCTCCTGTCCGCGGTCGAGCACTTCGTCGTGCCGGCGGCGCCGCTCGACGACGGTACCCGCGAACCGCTCTCGGCCCGCCGCGCCGACGCTGCGGTGCAGATGGCCCGCGTCGCCCACACGGCCGACACCGCCCCCCGCGGAGGAGGCGAAGGCGGCAAGAGCGCGGCGCCAGCCGTCGTCACGCTGCACGTCGACCTGCAGACCCTGCTCGACGACGCCGACACCGACCCCGACACCGGCCCCGACACCGGCCCTGGCTCCGGCCCGCACGCCGGCCGGCAGCCCGACCACGACGGCCCAGGCGACGGCGCTCCTGAGCACCGCACGTGTCACGTCGACGGGGCACCGGGCGTGGTGCCACACCCTCTCGCCGTCACCGCCACGACGGCACTCCGACTGCTGTGCGGCGCCGACCTCGAGGCGTTGCTGCATCAGGCCCGCCACCCGATCGGCGTCACCGAACGCAGGGCTCTGGTGCGTGGTCGGCTGCGCCGTCATGTGCTGCTGCGAGACGGCACCTGCCGCTACCCCGACTGCAGCCGGGCCGCGGCCCTCGACGTGCACCACATTCACCACCGGCACCACGGCGGCACCAACCACACCGACAACCTGGTGTCACTGTGCGCGTACCACCATCGCCTGGTGCACGAGGGCGGGTGGCGCATCACCGGGAACCCCGACAACGGCGTGCTCACCTTCACCTCGCCCACCGGCCACAGCGTCAGCACGGCGCGCACCGACCAACCGTGCGGCACGGCCGAGGCGGTGCTGGCCAAGGGTCGCACCGCGGCCGACGGTCGTGGCCAGTGGGCCGGCGACCGACTCGACCTGGGTGTGGCAGTGATGTGCCTGCACCAACTCGACGGCCCCGACCCACGGCAACCGGACGTTGCTCCTCGGAGCACGCAGGGGCCGAGCCCGGCCGATTGCTCCTGCGAGCATCGAACCGCTCCGATGTGGTGGACTTGTGGGTGAACCTTCGAAAGGGAAGCCCGAATGAACACCGTGCCGCTGCTGACCACCGACCAGATGGCCTCGTTCGTGTCGCGGGGCTTCCTGCGTCTCGACGCGGTGGTGCCCGACGAGATCAACCAGCAGGCGCTCGAGGAACTGCCGCGCCTGTTCCGTTCGTGGCTCGACGAGTTCCGCGGCGTCACCACCGGTCGGCCCGCCGAGCATGAGGGACCGGAACTGCCCCGCTCCGGCACGCCTGTGCACCAGGCCTACGCACCCGACTCCGCCTTCGGCCGCATGGTGCGCGTGCCCGCCATCGCTGGGGCGATCGCATCCCTCGTCGGCGCGGCGCCGGTGGTCGATCACCACTTCGTGCACATCAAGACAGCCGGCGACATGCACGCCCAAGGCCTGCACTGCGACGCCATCATCGACCAAGGGCTGGCCTTCGACATCCAGCTGTTCTGGTTCCCGCACGATGTCGCCCCGAAGGAGGGCGGCACCCGTTTCGTGCCGGGCAGCCACCTGCGTCGGGTGAACATGGACGACGTCGCCCGCTACCACCATCTCGCCGGCGAGCAGTACTTCGCCGGTGACGCCGGCACCGTGGTGATCTTCCACCAGGGCCTGTGGCACGCAGGTGCGCCGAACCACGGCAGCCGCGATCGGGTGATGGGCAAGCTGCGGCTGAACCCGACCGAGCCGCAGGTCAGGTTGTGGGACACCAGCGATCTCGAGGGCCGCAACCGCGCCGACGACCACATGTTCGCCCGCATGGAACCCGGACTGGTGGCCGCCGAGTTGCGTCGCAGCGAGCAGTGGTACGAGCCGTCGGTGCACCGGCTCGAGACCGTGCAGCGTTCGCGCCTGTGGCGCTACCTCACCGGCGACCCCGAGTTCGACGTCGACTGGTACCTCACTCGAACCGAGCTCCGCGCCGGGCTGGTACCGCAGTGAGCCCAGCCGCCCGACAGCAGGTGCTGATGATGTGGTTGGCGAGTTCGTCGCTCGACAGCCGGGTGCTCGGCTGGACGTTCTTCGACGGCACGGCCGGCGCCGGCCCCCAACTCGATGCCGACCCGCCGTACGCAACCGGCGTGGACGCGTTGCGCGACGGATGGCGCCTGCTGCAGATGTCGCCGCTCATCCAACCGGTGCCCGGCCACGAACGCGAGACGTCGTTCCTGAAGCACGAGTTCGTGTTCGAGCGGATGATCGAGGCGTGAGCGACGGGCACGACGCGTTCGTGCTGTCATGGCACCGGTGGCGCCGGCAACGCGAGGCCACCCTTGCCCACCGCCACGGGTTCCTGGCGATCACCAGCATCAACTGGCTCGGCACCGCCCCGCAGCGATTCGACGATGCGCCCGGCGAATGGTGGGCGGATGCAGAGGGTGCACATGTGGCCCTCGTCGACGGCGAGGAACTGATCATCGACGGGCGGCCGGCATCGGGCGAGCACCACATCGGCGTGATCGCCGAGGACAACGACGTGATGCTGCCGTGGGGTGAGGCCATCATCGAGGTCGCCCGTCGAGGCGGTGACTACATCGTGCGCCCGCGTCATCCCGATGCGCCCATCCTCGCCTCGTACCCGGGCACGCCCGCCTATGCGCCCACCCACCGCTGGGTGGTGCACGCCCGGTTCGAACCCTTTGCTGAACCCCGCACCGTGGCGGGCGCCTCCGTGGTCGACGGGCTCACGCTGCAGCACCACTCGCCCGGTGTCGCCCGGTTCGAGGTCGACGGCTCACCCCACTCGCTGCTGCTCTTCGCCGATCCGCCCGAGACGGCAACCGAGACGGCAACCGAGACGGGCGGCGAACCCAGCGGCGACATGTGGGCGTTCATCACCGATGGAACCTCCGGCATCACGACGAGCAGCTCGTGTCGCATGATCATGGTGTCGGCACCTGCGGCCGACGGCAGCGTGGTGATCGACTTCAACAGGGCACGCAACCTGCCCTGCGCCTACACGCCGCTGGCGACCTGCCCACTGCCCCCTCCCGAGAACCGGCTGCGCATCCCCATCGAGGCCGGCGAGATGGTGCCGCAGGCACGCAACAGGGCAACGTGACCGCTCCCCTCGCACGTCTCGGCGTCCTGGTCACCACATTCACTCTCGTGATCGCCGGTCTGGTGGCGATCGTCGACGGCCGCTCCTTCACCCCGGCCGCAACCCGAAGCGTGGTGATCATCGGCGACTCGATCGTCAACGGCAACAAGCAGGGGGTGCAGGCAGCGCTTGCCGCGCGGCGTGTGCCGTCATGGCACATCAACTCGAAGTCCGGTCGGATGATCACCACCTCGACCGTCATCAACGGGTCGGTGGTCACCTCCGGGCTGTCGGCAGTGGACGAGGTTGGCGCAGCAGGAGTCGACTCGCGACTCTGGGTCGTCGAGTTGGGCACGAACAACCTCGGAATGATCCGACGTTGCGGTTGCAACGACCGGGTGGCGTTCGCTCTCGACCTCGTGAGCCGGATGCGCGAGACAATCGGGCCCGACACACGGGTCGCATGGGTGACGGTGCGGGCGAACACCATGCTGCCCGAGTCGATCGCCATCAACACGGCCCTGCGGCAACTGGCCGACCGTGATCCCGGTTTCACCCTCATCGACTGGTACGACCGCGCGGCAGGCCACCCCGACTGGTTCGCCGACGGTGTGCACCCGAATCTCACCGGAGTCGCGCAGTTCTCCGACCTGCTGGCCACCTCGATCGCGCAGATACTGCCCAGCCTCGACTCGATCACCACGACCACAACGACCAGCACGACCAGCACGGTCGCTGCGGTGCCCACCGCGGCCGACGCCACCGCAACCGCCACGCGTCTCACCACCACCAGCGCCCCCACGACCGTTGGGCGGTGTGGAACCATCTCCGTCGTCGTAGCGTTCGGCGCCACGGGTAGCGCCGTGCGCACCGTGCAGTGTGCGCTCGTGCTGGCCGGGTTCGATCCCGGTCCGGTCGACGGCGTGTTCGGAAGCCGCACTCGCACCGCTGTCACTGCGTTCCAGGTTGCGCAAGGTCTTGCGTCAACGGGCGCTGTCGATGCAGCGACGGGCGTAGCGCTCGGAATCCGTTGAGTTCGGACTCAGCGACGACCCGACGACCCGACGGCCCCACCCCGGGAACCTAGCCGTGGTCGGGAATGCGGAACGGGTAGGGCAGTCCGCACGCCAGTACTGCGTCGACGTCGCCCTTCCACGCGAAGGTCTCGATCTCTGAGCGAGAGCGACGGCCGTAGATGAAACGCCACAACTCGTACGACGATGCGGCCACCGACGCGGCTACGACGCCCTCGTCCGTGTGGGCAGCGCCCACGATCACCGAACGCTCGGGCGATCGAACCTCCAGCCGCACCGAGTGACGGCCCAACTCCCAGCGGGCCAGTCCCGCACCGAGGTGCCGGTTCACGTCGTCAGATGGCACCGTGGGCTCCAGTCCGAGCGTCTCGCACACATCCGCCTCGTGCACCAACGCATCGCCGTAGGCCCAGCGCGGAGCTGCCCCCATGACGGCATGAGGGGGCAGCGTCACGAGCGTGCGAGCACCCCGGCGCAGTTCGTCGCACACGGCCTCGAGGCTCGCGGTGCGGTGCCGATCGACCTGCGCAGCAGTCCACCGACCGCTCGCGTACGCGTCGAGATTGCCATCGGCCCAGTCCTCGGCCAGACCGCACAGGTGCCCGAGCAGGTCGCGGATCGACCAGCCGGGGCACATCGGCAAGGCGGTGCCCGCATCGTGCCGTAGCGCGTGTTCGACGATGCGGTCGATGCAACCGACGTAGCCATCGGCCACTGCGGAGGAGGCGAAGGGGTCAGCGGCCATGCCGCACCCTCACCACGCCTCGGCGGGTGGGGGCGCTGACGGCGTAGCCGCTGCAGCGCTATGCGCAGTGTGCGGATGCGCCGCCTACCGCGGTACCGTTCGCGACAGTACCGGCGGCGCACACCCGTGAGGTCACCGGCTGGGCGGCGGCCAGATCACTGCTCGGTGGGGTCACCACCAGCGACGCAGTGACACCGAGGATCGCCAGCCCGATCAGCAACTCGATGCGCATCGAACGCTGCACTGCCTCGACGTCGGGGGCTGTGTCGTCGCCGACAGCGGCGCGCAGTCGACGGCGGTTCGCATTGGCCAGCCACAGCATCGGCACCAGCAGCGCCACCTTCACCAGCAGCAGTCGGCCGTGCGTTCCCGAGATCAGGGCTGCGGGCCCACCGTCCAGACGGATTGCCTGCAGCACACCGGTCACCACCAGCACACCGACCGACAGTTCGGCGACCAGCGAGAACCGGCGAAGCGCAGCCGCCTGCCCGCCCACCATGAGCAACCCACCCAACCAGGCTGCGGCGGCCGCATGGTGGGCGACGTCGAGGGGCACCCCCAGCCACGGCCACCGCATGGTGCGCGGATGGCCGGCGAAGCTCCATGTCGCCAGCGACCCCAGCGCCAGCAGCGCCGTCACCTCGAGGTGGTGCGGCGACCTCGGCTGGGCTTCGCGCACCACCAGCAGCCACACGGCGACGGCCATCGCGACCCGGATCACCAGGGCAAGGCCCACCGGGTGCTCGGCGGCGTCGGTGAGGCCTGACGGTTGCGACCATGGCGCGACGCCTGAGATCGAGCCTGCGAGCAGGGCGAGTTGGCCGAGCGCGCCGACGACCACCGCCACGACGGCCCACGGCGCCCACCGGCGGGCGCGTGGCGAAGCGGGTTCGCCGCGCTGCACGAGCGCCCCGGTGAGCGCCGCACCGGCGAGCACCATGAGAGCCGCGTACGAGCCGTAGCGGAAGAGCCAGCCGATCCATGCGGGAGGGTCGAAGCCGTCACCGTCGCCAGCGCCGCCAGTTGCTGCGGCAGGCAGCGTCGTGACCGGCAGCGTCGTGACTTGCAGCGTCGTGGCGGGCGACGGCTCGGGTGAACCGCTGACGGTGAAGGCGATTCGGCCGGTCACCGCGTGGCCGTCGGCGCCGACCAGACGCCATCTCGCCGTGTAGGCACCGGCCGCCAGCGCCGGCAGTGGAGTCACCACGATGTCGGCGGTGGGGCCGTTGGTGCTGCCGGGAAGGTCGGCACGGCTGCCGTCGGGCTGGATGAGGGTGACCGTGAGGGTGCCGAGCGGCACGTCTTTCGCAAAGTCGAGGGTCAGTGCTGCCGCGGCAACGACACGCGTTCCGTCGGCGGGGTCGCTGGTCTCGAGAGAGTTGTGGGCGAAGGCGACAGGTGCACGAAGGCCCAGAACCACCGCAACGCAGACTGCGAGCAGCACGGGGAGGCGGAGGCGGCGTCGGGTCATGGGGGTACCGAACTGCAGGAGGGGCCGCCACGGCGGATGGCGACCAGCTCGAACGCCAAGTGTACGAACGCTGGTTCGGGCGGTGCCTCACCGGACAGGGTGTGACTTCGATGGCCCGCGGCGACACGGCAACCGCATTCCCCTACCGTTTGTGGAAGTAGTACGCCGAGTCACCCCCTGATGGAGGACCTCCCATGACCCTGCGACACACCCGCACGCTGTCGATCGTCGCTGCCGCACTGCTGCTCGCCGCCTGCGGCTCGCACGACTCGCACTCCGGCTCCACGGCCGTGTCGGTCGACGCGTCGGCAGCCTTCAACGACGCCGACGTGATCTTCGCCCAGGAGATGATCCCGCACCACGAGCAGGCCATCGAGCTGTCCGAGTATGCGCTCGACCCCAAGGCCGGCGCCAGCGAGGCCGTGAAGGGTCTGGCCGGTCGCATCGAGGCCGGCCAGGACCCGGAGGTCGCCCTGATGAAGGGCTGGCTGAAGGAATGGGGCCAGCCGACGATGGACGAACTGCCCGACCACGACATGTCGACCATGGAGGGCATGGTCTCCGAGGCCGACATGAAGCAGCTCGCCACGCTCACCGGGGCCGAGTTCGACGCCGCGTGGCTGAAGGCGATGATCGCCCACCACGAGGGCGCCCTGAAGATGGCGAAGGATGTCAAGGCCGAGGGCAAGCACCCCGACGTGGCAGAGTTGGCGGATGCGGTGATCGCCGCACAGACCGCCGAGATCGAGGAGATGAGCCCGCTCGTGGGTGACTGACGCATGACCCGACGCATCATCGTGTTGATCGTCGGTTGGCTGCTCGTGGGCTTCACCATCCCGGTGCTCATCCGCATCGACCTCGGCGTGTCGCCCTACGACGTGTTGAACACCGCGATCGGGCGGTGGCTGCACATCGAGCCGGGCACTGCCGCGTGGCTGAGCGCGGCGCTGCTGCTGAGTGCCGCCTTCGTGTTGGGCGAACGCCCGGGCATCGCCACGTTCGCCGGCGCCTTCGCCGTGGGGGCGCTGGTGAACGCAGGCCTGTGGGTGCTGCCCGACACGCTGCCACTGGCGGTCGGCGTGGGGCTGATGGCACCCCTGCTGCTCGTGCTCTACCTCGGGGTCTGCTGCATCATCCTGTCGGCGCTCGGCGCCGGCCCGACCGAGGTGTTCATGCTGGGACTCGTGCGCCACGGCATGTCGTTCAACCTCTCGCGGTGGCTGATCGAGGCCGGGTGCGCGCTCGTGGGCGCCGTCTTCGGCGGTGCCATCGGCGTGATGACGGTGGTGATGGTGATCGGTGCCGGGCCGTTGATCGCGGTGCTGCTGCCGAGGGTCTCGGCCCGCACCGGTCTGCCGGTGCCGGGGCAGTCGGCGCCGGTCGTCAGTCCGTGACGGCGACAGGCGGAACGGATTCCGACAGTCGCGCAGTGACGTCCTCGTCGCGCATGCCCATCAGCGCGGTCAGCACCTGGCGGGGCATGGCCAGTTGCGGCTTGTCCCAGTCCACCGGTGGGTTGGGCACCGCGCCCGCCTGACCCTCGAAGGCGGCGGGGGTCTTCAGCCGCGACAACAGGTCGTCGTCGATGCCGCACAGGCGCACCACCTCGGGGTCGATCCACGCCCGCTCGTCGATGGGTCGTTCCGAGGTGGCCACCTCGAGCGCCAGGTTCTCGGGCCCGGCGAAGTAGATCGAGTGGCACATGCCGTGGTCCAGTGGGCCGAACACGTTGATGCCACGGTCGCGGATGCGGTCCCGCATCGCCAGCAGTTCGTCGAGTGACGACACGTTGAAGGCCACGTGCTGCATGGTGCCGGGGGCCGACGGGCCACCTGCGCTACCGGCATGGGTGACGCCGATCTGCGAGTCGATGCCCGCGTTCGCCGGGCCCTGCACGAAGGCGATGTAGCACGAGTCGTTCAGTCGCACGAACCCGTGGAACGTGTCGGGCACGCCGTGCATCCAGTAGAGCGCCTTCAGTTCAGCGCCCAACACGTCGGTGAAGAACTCGAGTTGGCCCTTCATGTTCGCTGTCGAGATCGCCAGGTGGTGCACCCCGTCCAGACCTTCCACGGCCCTCCCCCTTCGTCATTGCGTGCCGTCAGTCTGAACGGCCGACGGCCCGGATGTCCAACGGTGTTCGGCGCTCGCCGGTCAGCCCTGGGTGATGGCGCCCGAACTGCCCCACGTGTCGGCCACGACATAGCCGTGCGGATACGGGTCGGTCGCGTCGATCACGTACTGGTGGAAGCCGGTGATCCAGGCCCGGCCGCGGATGGTGGCCTCGATCGCCCGATACGGGCCGACCGATGTCTCGCCGACGATCGTGCCGTGGAACTGCGAGCCGATGATCGACTCGTGGGTGAGGCCGCCGCCCACGCCGAGCGTGCCCCGGGCATGCAGCGCCGCAATGCGGGCAGTGGTGCCGGTGCCGGTGGGCGAGCGGTCCGACCGGCCGGGCGACACGATGCAGGTGTTGCGGGCGATCACCCGGTTCGGGTCGCCGTCGAACGGCCGCAGTGGCCCGGCGAACTGCACGATCGACACACCGGCGATCTCGGGGAACTGCGGGTGCACCGACTCGTGCTGCTCGCGGGCGGCGACACGGATCTTCTCCCCCAACTCGGCAAGGTCGCGGGCCTCGCCGGGCGCCACCTCGAAGCCGAGATCGGCGGCCTGCACGATGGCGTAGATCATCCCGCCGTACGAGATGTCGATCGACACCGTGCCGTGGCCCTCGAGCTCGAGCGGTGCGTCGATCGCGAACGCGAAGGCCGGCACGTTCTTCAACGTCACCGACACGCACTTGCCGTCGCGGCACTCGGCCACGATGTCGACAGGGCCACCGGGCATGTCGAGCCGGAAGCGGGTCTCGGGTTCCTGCATCGGCACGATGCCGGTCTCCAGCAGCACGGTCGCGATGCACATCGTGTTGCTGCCCGACATCGGCGGGTACTCGGTCGGCTCCATGATGATCGCCCCGGCCACGCAGTCGCTGCGCAACGGCGGGGTCAGCAGGTTCACGTGGCGCGCAACCGAACCCCTCGGCTCGCAGATGAGCGTGCGGCGGATGTGATCGTGGTCGCGTTCCATCACGATCTTGCGTTCCAGCATCGTGGCGCCCGCAGGCGGCAGCACACCGCCGGTGATGACGTCGCCGACCT
>JBJTXX010000229.1:0-1334 GCA_046082485.1 Actinomycetota bacterium | reverse complement strand
CGTGCGCACCCCGAAGTTCGTCGCCCAGGCCCTGGTGCACGACGACATCGTGGTGCACGCCTCGGCCTTCGCCCTCGCAGCCTGACGCAGCGGCGGGATGTGGGGCCGGCTGCGGTCGGCCCCACATCACGCGCGTGCCCCCAGCGCGCGTCATTCCTTTCATGAACCAATCCACCAGCAACCAGATCAACCCGACCACGAACCAGGAGACCACGAACCCCATGCATCCCACGAACACCGATCAGCCCAGCCAGCAGCCCAGCCAGCAGCCCGGCCAGCAGCCCGGCGTCCTCTACGTCAGCAGCCCCGCCCTGCGGGCCCGCATCCAGTACCCGGCGGAGCAGCGCACCGACCGACCGGTCAACCCGGCCGACTGGTGGCGACGCCTGTGCCACATCGAGGGCACCCGCGTCTTCATCTCGGGCGACCTGCCCAGCGGCCGTGTCGACTTCGATCGGCAGCTCGACGAGTGGCGCGCCGCCGGCATCACCCACATCATCGACGCCCGCGAGGAATGGAGCGACGAGGGCCGCGTGGCCGATCGCTACCCCGACATCACCTACCACTGGGTCGGCACGCACGACGACGGTGGCGGCCAGCCCGACGAGTGGTTCCGGGCCGGCGTCGACGCCGCGCTCGAGGCATTGGGCGACCCCCAGGCCCGCGTCGTCATCCACTGCCACATGGGCGTGAACCGTGGGCCGAGCATGGCGTTCGCCGTTCTGCTGGCCATGGGCTGGAACCCCGTGGCGGCCGCAGCGGCCATCCGTGCTGCCCGGCCGATCGCGGCCATCCTCTATGCGGCGGTCGCGCTCGACTGGTTCCACCGCCAGGGTGCGGTGGCGGCCTCGTTGGCCTCGCAGCAGCGGGCGGAGCTGGCCGAGTGGTTCGACTCGAACGACGTCGATGTGGCGTGGGTGGTCAACCGCATTCGACTGGCCGAGTGGTGACCACCCGGCCCGACGGCTCACACCGGGGGGCGGCGGTCGAGCGAGCGGTAGGCGCTGCTGCGGTCGCGGGCGGCGGTCTCACGGGCGATGCCCAGGATGGCCGCCGCCTCGGTGACCGTGTAGCCGTAACCGTCGACCAGCATCAGCACGGTGCGCTGGCGCTTGCTGAGCGGCGCCAGCAGCGCCTTCAGCAACTGCAGGTCGTCGATGGTGGCGCCCAGCGCGGTGTGCCCGGCGGTGGCCTCACGCTGGCGTCGGCAGTTCGGCCGGCGCTGGTCGGGGTGCTCGTACACCCAGTCGCTGTCGTCGTGCAGGCGCATCACGTCGCGGCGGCCCTTGATGCCGGCGCCGCGCTGCACGAACTCGGCGCGCAGGGCGCCGATG
>JBJTXX010000228.1:0-4371 GCA_046082485.1 Actinomycetota bacterium | reverse complement strand
CGCTGCAGCGCACGTAGGTGTCTTCGCCCACGGCGAGCGGGGCGAGGAACTCCTCGCTCGCCGAACCCCCCATGGCGCCGCTCACGGCCGACACGATCACGTAGGGCAGGCCGAGTCGGCGGAAGGTGCGCTCGTAGGCATCACGGTGCTTGTCGTAGCTGGCCTGCAGACCGGCCTGGTCGATGTCGAAGCTGTACGATTCCTTCATCGAGAACTCGCGGCCACGCAACAGGCCTGCTCGGGGCCGTGCTTCGTCGCGGAATTTGTTCTGGATCTGATAGATCACCAGCGGGAGATCCTTGTAACTGCTGTACAGGTCCTTCACCAAGAGGGTGAACATCTCCTCGTGGGTGGGGGCCAGCAACATGTCGGCACCGCGCCGATCCGTCAGGCGGAACACGTTGTCGCCGTAGTCGGTCCAGCGGCCTGTGGCCTCGTAGGGCTCCTTTTGCAGCAGGGCGGGGAAGTGGACCTCCTGGAAGCCGCTGCGATCCATCTCCTCGCGCACGACACGCTCGACGTTCTGGAACACCTTCCAGCCGAGCGGCAGCCAGGTGAAGCCGCCGGGGGCGGCGCGCCGGATGTAGCCCGCCCGCACCAGCAGGCGATGGCTGGCCACCTCTGCGTCGGAGGGGTCCTCGCGCAGGGTGCGGAGGAACAGGGTGGACATTCGGAGCACTACGGGCACCTCTATGGTGGATGGGACCGTCGAGCAGGATTATGCGTCGGCGGTCGGTGGGAGACTGCGGCCGAACACTACCGGCCTGCCGCTATGCTGCTCTGAGTCTTTGCAGTTCTCGGAACCGAAGGCGTGGGCCCGTTGGGTCCACGCCTTCTTGTCTGAATGAGCTTGTCCGAATGAGGAGGTGATCATGGCCGACAGTGCAGTGGTGGAACGGGTACGCGCTCTCGTCGCGCCCATCGTCGCCGATCTCAAGCTCGACCTCTACGACCTCGAGTACAAGGGCGGCATCCTCCGCGTCACGCTCGACACGCCCCCGGGCAGCCCCGGCGGCGTCGACCTCGACACGCTCTCGCTCGCCACCCGGCTGGTCTCGCGCGAACTCGACCACGCCGACCCCATGCCGGGCCACTACACCCTCGAGGTCACCAGCCCGGGCCTCGAACGCCAGTTGCGCACGGCAGCGCACTTCCAGCGTGAGGTGGGCAAGACCGTGGCGCTGCGGTTGCGCGACACGGTGAACGAGGAGCGCCGGTTCCAGGGCGTGCTGGTGGGTGCCGACGAGCACGCGGCCACCATCCGCCTCGAGGCCCCCGCCGCCGATGGCACCTTCCCCGAGCGGGTGGTGCCCTACGACCAGATCGACCGGGCCCGCACGGTGTTCGTGTGGGGTCCGGCGCCCAAGCAACCCGTCAAGAGGAAGAAGGAGGACACCCCGTGAGCAACATCGACATGTCAGAGGCCATCAAACTGTTGGCGAACGAGAAGAACATCTCGGTCGAGACCCTGCTGCACGTGCTGGTGGAGGCACTCGCCTCGGCCTACAAGCGCCGTCCCGGCGCCGCCCCCGAGGTCGAGGTGTCGGTGGACCCCCAGACCATGGAGTTCACGTTCATCGGTTACGACGTCGACGAGGACGGCAACTGGGTCAACCCGCGCGACGACACGCCTCGCAAGGAGGAATTGGGTACATCGCCGCCCAGACCTTCCGCCAGGTGGGGGGCCAGAAGATCCGCGAGCCCAAGCGCGACCGCAAGTTCGAGGAGTACGCGAACCGCGAGGGCGACATTGTCACCGGCATCATCCAGCAGGCCGACGACCGCTACACCCTGCTCGACCTCGGCCGCGTCGAGAGTCTGCTGCCGAAGGCGGAGCAAGTGCAGTTCGAGCGCCCGGTGGCCGGCGATCGCGTGAAGGCCTACATCGTGGAGGTCCGCAAGACCGCCAAAGGCCCGCAGATCGTGGTCAGCCGCACCCACCCGGGCCTGATCAAGCGTCTCTTCGAACTCGAGGTGCCCGAGATCGCCGACGGCATCGTCGAGATCAAGGCCTGCGCCCGTGAGCCAGGCCACCGCACCAAGATCGCCGTCTGGAGCAACGACCACAACGTCGACCCCGTCGGCGCCTGCGTCGGTGCCCGCGGCGGCCGCGTGCGCATGGTCGTGAACGAGTTGCGCGGCGAGAAGATCGACATCGTCCCCTACAGCGAGGACCTCGCCGATTTCGTGGCGAAGGCGCTGTCGCCGGCCAGGGTGAAGGAAGTCATCATCAGCGAGGACGGCACCCAGGCCGACGTGATCGTTCCCGACCAGCAGTTGAGCTTGGCGATCGGCAAGGAGGGGCAGAATGCCCGTCTTGCGGCCCGCCTCACCGGTGTGCGCGTCGACATCCGTGGCGAGACGCAGGTGGTCGAGGGCCCCGACGACACCGACTACGCCGAGGGCGAGTGGGTGACCAACGCCGAGACCGGCGCGATGGAGTGGCACGCTGCCGACGGCACCGTGCTGACCCAGGCCGAGGTCGATGCCCAGGCTGCGGCTGCGGCCGAGGAGACCGAAGCGCCGGCGGAAACCGCACCGGAACAGCAAGCAGCGGCCGAGGAGGCCCCGGCACAGGAAGAGGGTGGTGACGACGCCTGAGGCGCACCACGCGCCGCAACGCACCTGTGTGGGCTGCCGCAGCAAGCGGCCGCAGCCCGAACTGGTGCGGTGCGCCGACGGCCCCTTCGGGGTGCGCGTCGGACGCACCGAGCCGGGCAGGGGAGCGTGGGTGTGCTCCGAGCAGTGCCTGCAGCAGGCCGTGCGCCGCAAGGCGTTCGACCGGGCCTGGAGGCGAACGGTTCGCATCGAGGAGTTGAACGCGTTGCAGAGCGCGTTCAACGCAGTTATCACCAACATGGAAGAATTGCCCGCCGCCGGTGACACCGGCACCAGCGGGCCGACGAAAGGCTGACAAGGGTTTTGGGGAAGAGCATCAGGGTGCACGAGCTCGCGAAAGAGCTCGGCATGACGAACGCAGAGATGATGTCGCTGTGCGACACGATGGGCGTCGGGGTGAAGACCCACTCCAGCACGCTCATCGAGGCACACGCGGATCGTCTGCGTCGCCGCGCCGAACGCGATGGGCTGACGCGCCCCGAACAGCCCGAAGAGCCCAAGCCGGTGAAGAAGTCGGCGAAGAAGGCCGCGGCGCCCGCTGCTGCCGACACTCCGGCAGCCGAGGGTGATGCCCCTGCGAAGCCGGTGAAGAAGGCTGCCGCGCAGAAGGCCGCTGCGCCGAAGGCCGACGTACAACCGGCCCCGGTCGACGAGGCACCGAAGGAGCCGGCGCCTGCACCCGTCGCCCCTGCACCGGTCGCTCCGGCCCCTGAGCCGGCACCTACCGTTGTCGCCCCGGCACCCGAGCCCGCCCCGGCCCCCGTGGTCGAGGCACCGGTGGCCCCGGTCGCCCCGCCCGCCGAGCCGGGCCCGAACCGCATCGTCAGCAGTCGCGCTCCGTCGGCCCCGCCGCCCGGGCCGCCGCCTGCACTTCGTCCGCCTTCGGCGGGTGCGCCTCCGGCCGGGCCGGCCTCGGCCCGCCCTGTGCCGCCCGGTCGTCCGCCCGTGCCGCCCGGCGCACGCCCCACGTCGCCCTCGGGTCGTCCCATCCCGCCGCCGCCCACTGCCCGGCCCATGTCGGCATCGGGCAAGCCGATTCCGCCGCCTCCCGGCGGTCAGCGCCCCACCGGCCCCGGCGGGGCACGTCCGGGTGGCCCCGGTGGGCCTCGCCCCGGTGGTTTCTCGCCCCGCCCCGGCGGGCCCGGCGGCCCGCGCCCGGGTGGGCCCGGTGGGCCTCGCCCCGGTGGGTTCGGCCCGCGCCCCGGTGGCTTCGGCCCGCGTCCCGGTGGCTCTGGCGGGCCCGGTGGCTCTGGCGGGCCCGGTGGTCCTGGCGGGCCCGGTGGCCCGCGTCCTGGTGGGCCCGGTGGCCCGGGTGGCCCCCGCCCGAACGGTCAGCGCCGAGCCCCGCGCAAGAAGAGCAGGGCCCGTCGTCGCCGCGACTTCGACGAGTTGCAGCCCAACTACAACTCGTCGTACACGCCGAACCACGCGCCGGTTCCCGAGGGCACGATCATCGTCGAGCGTGGCGTGTCGGCCCAGGAGTTCGCCCCGAAGCTGAACCGCACCGCCGCCGACGTCATCCGCTTCCTGCTGCAGAACGGCGAGATGGTCACCGCGACGATGACCCTCACCGACGAGCAGATGGAGTTGTTCGCGCTCGAGGTCGGTGCCGACCTGTTGTTGGTGGAAGCCGGACAGCAGGAGGAAATGGAACTGCAGGCGCTGTTCGACGACAGCGATGACGACGACGAGTCGCTGCAGCAGTTGCGCCCGCCGGTGATCACCGGGATGGGCCACGTCGACCACGGCAAG
>JBJTXX010000227.1:0-1976 GCA_046082485.1 Actinomycetota bacterium | reverse complement strand
TGCGCTACAGCATCAGCGACACGGCCGAGTACGGCGACGTCACCCGCGGCCCGCGCATCGTGACGCCGAAGACGAAGGCCGAGATGAAGAAGATCCTCAAGGAGATCCAGACCGGCAAGTTCGCCAAGGAGTGGATCGCCGAGAGCGAGGGTGGCCGCGCCAACATGAAGGCCCTGCAGGCCGCAGGCCAGGAGCACCAGATCGAGACCGTCGGCAAGGAACTGCGCGCGATGATGCCGTTCCTCGGCGCCGGCAAGCAGAAGGTGGCCGACGTCAGCGGTGGCTGAGTTCGTCAGCACCCGGTCCTGATCGTCACGAGGGCCGTCGGGGGCGTTCACACTGTTTGGCTAGTCTCTCCGCCGATGGGCGATGGGGGTCGTGCCTTCGGACATGTCGACGCGCTTGACGGCCTTCGCGCGCTGGCGGTGCTGGCGGTGCTGTTGTTCCATGCCGACCTCGGCGTGGCCGACGGTGGCTTCCTCGGCGTGTCGGTGTTCTTCACCCTGTCGGGGTTCCTGATCACCTCGCTGCTGCTGCGCGAGCACGCCGCCACCGGCACCGTCGACCTGCGGACGTTCTACGAGCGGCGGGTACGACGCCTGTTGCCGGCTGCCCACCTGTGCGTGGCAGGGGTTCTGGTGGCAGGCGCATGGTGGGCGGCTTCGCAACGACGATCGCTGCCGGGTGATGCCATCGCTGCGGTGGCCAACGTCGCCAACTGGCGGTTCGCATTCGCGAGCCAGACGTACCAGGACCTGTTCATCGGGGTGCCCAGTCCGCTGGCGCACTTCTGGTCCTTGGCGATCGAGGAGCAGTGCTACCTGCTGCTGCCGGTGGTGGCGGCGTGGGCGATGCGTCGTGGTGGGGCGCGCCCCCTGGGTGTCGTGCTGGCAGCCCTGCTGTCGGGCTCGCTGGTCGCCACACTGCTGACCAGCGACACCAACCTGGTGTACAACGGCACGCACACGCGGGCCGGGGAGTTGCTGATCGGGGCGCTGGCCGCCGTGGTGGCGGTACACGTGCGACCGGGTCGGCGGGTTGCAGCCTGGGCCTCGGCGCTCGGTCTGTTGGTGTTGGGGCTGCTGGTGGTGGGCGCGACCCTGCAGCAGCGCTGGCTCTACCGCGGCGGGTTCCTGTTGGTGGCGGTCGTGTCGGCCACCACGGTGGTAGGGCTGACGGGCTCGCATTCGGTGGCGCGATTGCTGGGCTCTCGTCCGTTCACCGCGGTCGGGCGTCGCAGCTACGGCGTGTACCTGTTTCACTGGCCGGTGTTCCTGCTGCTGACGCCGGAGCGTGCGGGTGTGGCCGGATGGAGCCTGTTCGGAGTACGACTGGTGGCGACCGCGGCGGTGACGCTGCTGTCGTACGCAGCCCTCGAACAGCCGATCCGAAACCGCAGACTGCTGCGCCGTCGTTCGGTGCTGGGATGGACGGTCGCAGTTGCTGCGGTGGCGGTGGGAGTGGCGGCGGTGGTCGCCGTGCCGCCCCCCGACTTCACCCGCACCGAGCAGTTGCTCGCCATGGGCGGCGACGGGCCGATCACGTTCGTCGCGCCCGGTTCCGAACCCGTGCCGGCGGCACTGGCCGCCGCTCCCGCAGCGCACGACGGCCCGACACGTGTGTTGGTGCTGGGCAGCACCGATGCACCGGTTGCGGCATTGCGTGCTGCTGGCTTCGATGTCGCCGACGGCACGCGCCCCGGTTGCCCGGTCACCGGCGGTGCCGAGGTGCGGTTGCACGATGGCACCGTGGTGGATGTGGCGCTCTGCGGCCCGGTGCTCGAGCTCTGGTCACGTCTGCTGCGCGATGCTGCCCCCGACGTTGTCGTGCTGGCGGTGGGTGACCTCGATGCCGGTCTGACGCGAATGCCCACCGACCCGGGGTTCCCGGCCGCAGACGACGTGCAGGGGACGGCACGTCTGCTGGCCGCGGCGGAGCAGTCGCTCCGGCGGGTCGTCGGGGCCCTCGACACCTTC
>JBJTXX010000226.1:0-7753 GCA_046082485.1 Actinomycetota bacterium | reverse complement strand
CGTCCGCCGGGTTCGCACGACCCACCACCGGGGCTGCAGGTCGAGCGATCGTTCGAGCCGCCGGTGCAGCACTCCGATGCCGTGGTGTTCACCGCGCGGCAGTTGGCCGAGCACCTGGTCGGCCAACTCTCGACGCAGGGCAGGGTGTGCACCCGATTGGTGGTGACGGCCGAGACCGAGCACGGCGAACGGTGCGACCGCACGTGGTATCGCAGCAGTGGGCTGTCGGTCGCGGCGATGGTCGAACGGGTCCGCTGGCAACTCGATGCCTGGGCGCAGTCACACGCGCTCACGGCGGGCATCAGCCTGCTGCGGCTGCACCCGGTGGAGGTGTGTGCCGACGACGGCGTGCAGATGGGGCTGTGGGGTGGCCGCAGCCAGGCCGACGACTGGGCAGTGCGCGCGGTGGCACGACTGGTGGCGCTGGTCGGTGAACAGCAGGTTTTGGTGCCCATCGAACAGGGAGGTCGTCAGCCCGGCGACTCCCACCTGTGGGTGCCGGTCACCTCGGTCGACCTCGCCGAGCCCGTGAGCGGTGCCGAAGTGCGGGGAACCGGTCCGTGGCCGGGCAGTCTGCCGACGCCGTCACCGGCAGAGGTGTTCCCCTCGCCGATCGAGGTCGAGGTGGTGGATGCGCAGGGGCGACCGGTCGGGGTCACCGGTCGCGGTGCGGTCAGTGCTGCGCCAGCCGTGGTGCGCATCGATTCCGGGCGACACGAGGTGCAGGCATGGGCCGGGCCGTGGCCCGTCGACGAACGATGGTGGGATGCCGTCCGCTCGCGTCGGGTCGCCCGCATGCAACTGCTCACCGCAGAGGGTCGGCTGCTGTTGGCGTGCGTCGAGCAGGGGCGATGGTGGGTGACCGCCGAGTACCGATGAACTCAGGCCGGGATGAGGTGGCGGCTGCCCTCGGCGACAGCGGGGGCCAGCGTGTCGCTGGAGCGCAGCAGGTCGTTGCTGAGTCGGAAGCCCACGCCGCGCACGGTGTGGATGAAGCGCAGGTCGGGGGCGAACTGCTGCAGCTTGCGACGCAGGTTGCTGAGGTGCACGTCCACCACATGGGTGTCGCCCACCCAGTTCGGGCCCCACACCTCCTCGAGCAACTCGACGCGCGAGCACACCTCGGCGGGCCGGCGGCACAGCTGCTCGAACAGCGCGAACTCGATGCGGGTCACCGGCACTTCCTTGTCGTCGATGCGCAGTTCCTTGCGGCCCACGTCGACCGTGAGGCTGCCGAGGTTGATCACCGAGGCGTGCATCGGGTCCCAGCGGGTGTGCAACTGGCGCGGCCGGCGCAGCAGCGCCTGGCAGCGGGCCGGCAGTTCCTCGGGGTTGATGTCGGTGGAGACCACGTCGTCGGCACCGGCACGCAGGGCCCGGATGCGGGTCATGTCGGCCGATGGCTCGGCGATGCCCACCACATAGGCATCGCTCTGGGCGCGCAGCGTGTCGAACAGGCTGCCACCCTCGGGGCTCGGCAGGTGGAGGTCCACCATCAGCACGTCGGGCGAGAACGACCGGGCCAGCATCAGCGCGGCGTCACCTTCGGTGGTGGCGCTGACGGAGTAGCCCCGGGCGCGAAGGGCCGACGAGGCCACGCGCCGCAGTTCGGGGTCTCCCACTGCCAGCAGGACTCGAGGTGCGAGTTGTGCGTCGGGTTCCATGTTCGTGCTCTCTCGGGGGTGTGGGGCCGGTGGTGCGACCCTTCTCGGTTCGTCTGGTCATCGGCAGGTTCGGTGGCGTGCTGAAGGGGAATTTGACGATCTCGTGCGCGGTGCCTGACGACCGCCGCCTACGGTGGGCCGGGTGAACGACGTGCGTGCTGATGTCCGTGGCCAGGTGGTTGGTCGCCGTCCCGTCGATGCCCGTGAGCGGCACTCGGTGCAGCAGTTCGTGCAGGCCTTCGACGCACTCGAGCAACCCTTCCTGGAAGACGCCGGCCCCGTGCACGTCACCGGCTCGGCCATCGTGGTCACCACCGATCGCACCCGGGTGCTGCTGCACAAGCACAAGCGGCTGGGGCTGTGGCTGCAGCCGGGCGGGCACATCGACCCGGGCGAGCTGCCGTGGCAGGGTGCCCTGCGCGAGGCGGTGGAGGAAACCGGCCTGCCGGCGTCGCTGGTGGGCAGCGAACTGGTGCACGTCGACGTGCACCCCGGGCCGCGGGGCCACACCCACCTCGACCTGCGCTATCTCGTCGAGTCACCGCACGTGCCACCTGCACCGCCCGAGGGGGAGAGCCCCGACGTGCAGTGGTTGCAGTGGCACCGGGCGATCGCCCTCACCGAACCCGGTCTGGAGGGCGCGCTGCGCGCCCTGCAACCGGGCGAGCCAACGCTGCGCCAGGCCCGCGCCAACGATGCCGCCGAGTGCGCCCACGTGTACCTGCGGTCGCGGGCGTTCGGGTTGCCACAGGTGCCGGTGGTGCACGAGCCGTCGGAGGTGCGGCGCTGGATGGCCGACGAGGTCATCGGCCACGCCGATGTGTGGGTGGCCGAGGTCGATGGTGTCATCGGCGGGTTGCTGGTGCTGGCGCACGAGCGCGACGGTGGATGGGTGGACCAGTTGTACCTCGACCCGTCGTGGATGGGCAGGGGCCTGGGCGACCGGTTCGTCGAACTCGCCCGGCGACGCTGCCCCTGCGGACTGCAGCTCTGGACGTTCCAGTCCAATGCGGCGGCGTTGCGCTTCTACGAACGGCACGGGTTCGTTGCCGAGGAATCCACCGACGGTCGTGGCAACGAGGAACGCGCCCCCGACGTGAGGTATCGCTGGGCACCCTGAGGCTGCCGATGCCCCCCTTGATCATCGAACAGATGTTCGATACGGTCGTGAACTCCTATGGGGTTCAACAATCCGTCGATGCCGTGGTCGCAGGTCGAGCGACTGCTGTCCGGTGGCCGTGCCGACGAGCGCGGCAAGGATGGTCGTGCCCCCGGGTCGCCCTCGTGGAACGGCGGGGGCGACGGCCCGGCACTGGGCCGCAAGCGTCAACCCTACGAACCGCCGGCTGGCCCACCGGCCGACACCACGCAGCCGCACCATCGACCCGATGCCCGACCGGTGCCGTATGCCGAACTCCACTGCCACAGCAACTTCTCGTTCCTCGACGGCGCCTCGCACCCCGAGCAACTGGTGGAGGAAGCTGATCGTCTGGGCCTGCAGGCACTGGCGATCACCGACCACAACGGGTTCTACGGAGTGGTGCGCTTTGCCGAGGCCGCCCGGGCAGTGGGGCTGCCCACGGTATTCGGCACCGAGGTCACCCTCACACCCGGTGTGCAGGGGCGCCGGGCGCGCAGCGAGGCCGACACGCAACGGCAGGTCGACACCGGTCTGCTGCCCGACACCCATGCCCCCGACCCCGCCGGCCGCCATCTGGTGGTGCTGGCCGATGGTCCCGACGGCTACGGCCGACTGGCGAGGGCCCTCAGCCTTGGGCACCTCGCTGGTGAGAAGGGGGTGCCGCTGTTCGGGCTCTCCGACCTGGCGGATGCGGTGGCGGGGCATGCATGGGTGCTCACCGCCTGCCGCAAGGGGGCGGTGCCGCACGCGCTCGAGCACGAGGGGCCGGCTGTGGCGGCACGTGAACTGCGCACCCTCACGGACCTGTTCGGCCGCGACAGGGTGCTGGTGGAACTGTGGGACCACGGCCATCCACTCGACTCGGTGCGCAACGACGCCCTCGCCGAGTTGGCGGCTCGTCACGACGTTGGATGCGTGGCCACCAACAACGTGCACTACGCCACCCCGGCGCAGCGGCGTCTGGCAACGGCGGTGGCGGCGGTCCGCGCCCGCCGCAGCCTCGATGAACTCGACCCCTGGCTGCCGGCATCGGCGGGAGCCCATCTGCGCAGCGGCGGCGAACAGGCCCGCCGTTTCGCCCGCTATCCGGGTGTGGTGGAACTGGCCGCGGAGGTGGGCAGGGCGGCGGCGTTCGACCTGTCACTGGTGGCTCCGCGCCTGCCGCCCTACCCCTGCCCGCCCGGCCCCGACGGTGCCCCGCTCACCGAGATGCAGTTCCTGCGACAGATCGCCGAGGCAGGTGGTCGGCGCCGCTACGGCGAGCGGCCCACCGCGCACGAGGACCTCTCCCTGCGTGCCCGTGCCTGGCGCACCATCGACCACGAACTGGAGGTCATCGAGGGCCTCGGCTTCGCCGGCTACTTCCTGGTGGTGTGGGACATCGTCGAGTTCTGTCATCGGGCGAACATCTTCTGCCAGGGGCGTGGGAGCGCGGCCAACAGTGCGGTCTGCTACGCGCTCGGCATCACCAAGGCTGACGCCGTCTCGCTGGGCCTGCTGTTCGAGCGGTTCCTTTCTCCCGAACGCGACGGCCCGCCCGACATCGACCTCGACATCGAGAGCGGCCGGCGCGAGGAGGTCATCCAGTACGTGTACGACCGCTACGGCCGACACCACGCCGCGCAGGTTGCCAACGTGATCACCTACCGAGGGCGCTCGGCCGTTCGCGACATGGCCAAGGCGCTGGGCTTCGCCACCGGACAACAGGATGCATGGAGCAAGCAGGTCGATGCGTGGGGCGGTGTGGCGGCCACCGGCGACCACGACATTCCCGAGCAGGTGATGGCGATGGCCGCCGAGGTGGAGGACGCCCCGCGGCACCTCGGCATCCATTCGGGCGGCATGGTGATCTGCGACCGGCCGGTCATCGAGGTGTGCCCGGTGGAATGGGGGCGCATGGACCGCCGCAGTGTGCTGCAGTGGGACAAGGACGACTGTGCAGCAGCAGGTCTGGTGAAGTTCGACCTGTTGGGTCTGGGCATGCTCAGCGCCCTGCACCACGCGGTTGACCTCGTCCGCGAACACCGAGGCTACGAACTCGACCTGGCCACCATCCCACAGGACGACGACGTGTACGCCATGCTCTGCCGCGCCGATTCGGTGGGTGTGTTCCAGGTGGAATCCCGCGCCCAGATGGCCACGCTGCCGCGGCTGAAGCCACGACGGTTCTACGACCTGGTGGTGGAGGTCGCGCTCATCCGGCCCGGGCCCATCCAAGGGGGCTCGGTGCACCCCTACATCCGCCGTCGCAACGGTCAGGAGCCCGTCACCTACCTGCACCCGCTGCTCGAGAACTCGCTGGGCAAGACACTGGGCGTGCCGCTGTTCCAGGAGCAGTTGATGCAGATGGCGATCGATGTCGCCGGGTTCACGCCCAGCGAGGCCGACCAGTTGCGCCAGGCCATGGGGTCCAAGCGCAGCCGGGCGCGAATGGAACGGCTCAAGCAGCGGTTGTTCGCGGGCATGGCCGAGCGCGGCATCACCGGGGAGGTGGCCGACGAGATCTTCACCAAGATGGCGGCGTTCGCCAACTACGGGTTCCCCGAGAGCCACTCGGTGTCGTTCAGCTACCTGGTGTACGCCTCGGCGTGGATCAAGTACCACGAGCCGGCGGCGTTCTGCGCGGCGTTGTTGAACGCCCAGCCGATGGGCTTCTGGAGCCCGCACTCGCTGTGCCAGGACGCCCGCCGTCACGGGGTGGTGGTGCGTTCCCCCGACCTCAACGCATCGGGTGCGGTGGCCACCCTCGAACCGTGCGCCGACAGCATCGGAGGCCTCGCCGTGCGGTTGGGGCTGGGCAGCATCCGTGGCATCGGCAGCGAACTGGCCGAACGCATCCGCGGTGGCGGGCCCTACACATCGCTCGAGCACCTCGTGCGCAGCGTGCCCTCGCTCGACCTGCCGGTGCTGGAGGCCATGGCCACGGCGGGCGCCTTCGGCGAGTGCTTCGGGCTCGAACGCCGGGCCGCGCTGTGGGCGGTCGGCGCGGCGGTGCAGTCCACTCCCGACCGCCTGGAGGGCATCATCGTGGGCGAGCGCGCGCCGGCGCTGCCCGGTATGGAACCCGTGGAGGTGGCAGTGGCCGACCTGTGGGCAACGGGTGTGTCACCCGATGGACATCCCACCCGTTTCCTCCGCGAGCAGCTGGCACGGCGCGGGGTGGCCACGGCCACCGAACTGGCCGGCCGCGAGCCGCGCAGCAAGGTGCTGGTGGCCGGTGTCGTCACCCATCGGCAGCGGCCGATGACGGCGCAGGGAACGATGTTCATGAACCTGGAGGACGAAACCGGACTGGTGAACGTGGTGGTCTCGAAGGGTTGCTGGACGCGGTATCGCCGGGTGGCCCGCAGCGCTGCCGCGCTGCTGGTGCGCGGTCGACTGGAACGCGCCGAGGGCGTGGTGAACGTGGTGGCCGAGGAACTGGTGCCGCTGCCGGTGGCGGCAGGCGCGGCCAGTCGCGACTTCCGCTGACACGGCCCGTCGGCGGGCTCAGTGCTGGCGGGTGGAGGTGGCGAGGTATGCGCCCAGCAGGGCCACCGCACAGCCCAACACCGACAGCACGGCCACGGACTCGTGGCGCACGAGTGCGCCCAGCAGCAACGACACCACGGGAATGAGATAGACGCTGGCAGAGGCGCGACTGCTGCCCAGTCGGCCGGCGTTGGAGGCCATGGTGACGTAGGCCAGTGCGGTGCCGAGGGCGCCCAGCGCCACCATCGCGGCGAAGGCCGGCCAGGTGAACTGCACGTCACCCAGCGTTGCCAGACCGAACGGGGCGGTGAGAGCGAGCGCCACGGCCTGGGCCCGCCACATCAACGGCAGACCGCCGTACTTCTGCTGCAGGGGCACGGCAAGGTTGAGCGCGAAACCGTAGAACGCGAGGGCGGTGAAGATCAGGCCGATGCCCAACCACGAGCTGTGGCCGTCACCGCTCGGCAGGGCGATCAGCACCACACCACCGAACCCGATGGTCAGGCCCAGCAGTGCCCGCCGCGGCGGCAGTCTGCGGGCGAGGAAGGCAGCGACGGTGGTGACGAAGATCGGCGTTGCTCCGTTCAGCATGCCGGTGACCGACGACGACACCCGTTCCTCGGCGAACGGGAACATGGTCAGCGGGATCGCCATCCAGATCACGCCGAGCAGCGCGACCCGGGGCAGGTCGGCACGGTCGATGCGCGTGCGCCGCGCCGCGGGGAACATCGCGAGCGTGAGGAAGCCGAAGCCGATGCGCATCGGGGTGATGAGCGCGGCGGGAAATGCCTCCAGCCCCTCGGCGATGAAGAAGAACGACGTGCCCCACACCACGCCGGGCACCGCCCAGCGCAGCCAGTCGAGCGGCGTCAGCCGTTGACGGTCGCTCACCGGCGGAGGATCGTGCGCAGGCGTGCGTCGGGTTCGGGCCGGGCGCCGAGGTGCTCGATGACCCACGCCGAGATGGTGGTCGCGAACCGGGCGGCGGCGACCGCGTCGCCGTGCTCGAGGTAGTGCGCGAGGAACCCACCGGCGAACGAGTCGCCGGCGCCGGTGGCGTCGACGAGGTTGTTGGTGCCGGCGGGGATGTGCGTGGCCGACCCGGTCTGGTACACGAGCGCACCGTCGGCGTCGAGCTTCAGCATGATCAGCGCACCGGGGTACAGCTCGGCGAGGGCGGGGGCGATCTCCTCCGGGTCGGTGAGGCCGCCGGTCAGCACGCTGCCTTCCTCCTTGTTCGGCAGCAGCACGTCGATGCCCAGGTCCTGGGTGACGGCGAGGAACTGCCGCACGCCCATCTCGCCGATCATCTGGAACGAGCCGGGGTCGAACGACAGCGTCGCGCCCGACTCGCTCGCCATTCGGGCGGCTGCCCGGGCCGCCGCCCGGGGCGGGTCGACGAAGAACGATCACGCCGTCATGTGGAGGTGCCGTGCGCCGATGATGGCCTGCCGTGGCAGCTCGGAGGGGAGGAGGT
>JBJTXX010000225.1:0-5213 GCA_046082485.1 Actinomycetota bacterium | reverse complement strand
TGCTGTCGGCCACCGGGCCGCTGAACGGGAACGCACCGTCGGCGATCATCTGCGCGAACCGCTGGAACAGGCCCACGTAGGTGCGCTCGAGTTCACCCGGCTGACGACTGCTGCGGTCGGCCCACTCGCGGCTGAGCACGCCCAGCACCTTGCCCTCGCGGTACACGGGCACGGCCATCATGTGGACCGGCTCGGGCACAGAGTCGACGTTGATCAGCCCTTCGGCGATCGCTGCGGTGTCACGGGCGGCGCCCAGCAGCGACAGTTCCGCCTTGGCAGCCGAGCCCACCCAGTCATGCTGGTAGATGGTCTGCCCAGTGGCTGGTCGGACGTGCGCCATCACGATCCAGCGGCCGTCGTGGTCGGGCACGTACAGCAGCAGGTCGGCGAACGAGAGGTCGGCCAGCAGTCCCCACTCACCGATCAGCCGCTGCAGGTGATCGATCTCGTCGCGATCGAGCGAGGTGTGCTGCCGGGTGAGTTCGCCGAGCGTGGCCATGCCTCTGAGTGTGCCACGCGGGCAACCCGCCCATCGCGATGCGCGGCGGTGCGGCGAGGGTGTCGGGGCCGTGCGCCGGGCCTCAGCCCTCGACCAGATGCCTGCCGATGGCCAGCAAGGCGGCGAGGTCGTGGACGTCGGCGGGCAGTGTGGGCACCACCGCGGTGAGGGGCGACACCGTTTCCAATTCCGAACGGCGTTCCGCCTCGCGACCGGCCGCCACCGCGAGGTCGCCGAAGCACTCGGCCACGGTGCCCAGCACTCGCTCCACGGAGTCGGCCGGAGAACCCACCATCTGCGACACGGCGTCGAGGCTGGCGGCATCGACGCCGCGCAATGCCTTTGCCGCCTTCGCCGCCGCCGGTTGGCGCACCGTCGGCGGCAGCGTGCGGTTCAGCACCATGGCCCCCAACGGCATGCCGCGCCGGCGCAGTTCGTCGGCGAGGAACCGCGCTTCCCGGGCAGGCGCGGGCTCGAGCGTGCTCACCACCACGAACGTGGTGCGGTCGTCGTGCAGCAGGCGCTCGACCTGTGTGGCACGACGCACGAACCCGTCCTCCATCGACTGGAACAGCACGAAGAACTCGGCGATGTCCTGCAGGAACCTCGAGCCCAGCACGCGATCGGCGACCTGGTAGAAGGGTTTCGATGCAGAGGTGAACAGGCGCGATCGGTAGGGCACCGTCAGCCACTTCAGCAGCCGACTGCCGAAGAACTCACGCATGCGCCCCGGCGCATCGAGCAGGTCGAGTGCGTTGCGCGAAGGTGGCGTGTCGATCACCACCAGGTCCCAGCGGCCCGACGCGTGCATGTCGTGCAACTGCTCCATCGCGATGTAGTCGTGGCTGTTCACGAACCGCCCGGTGATGTTGAGATACAGCGGGTTCGCCAGCACCCGGTCGCGCAGCGCGGGCGAGGGGGCCTGCCGACGGATGAGGTCGTCCCAGCCCGCCTTCGTGTCGAGCATCGCCACCCACAACTCACCCCGACACTCGGCGCCTGCATCGTGGAACGCCTCTGCCGGCACCCGCACGGGCGTGTTCCCCACACCGAGGTGCCCGAGCCCGAGCGCAACCGCGAGGCGTCGGGCAGGATCGACCGTCAACACCAGCACCCGGCCGCCGGTGGCCTGCGCAGCCTGCGCGCCGAGTGCCGCGGCCACCGTGGTCTTCCCTGTGCCACCGCTGCCGCAGACCACCACCATCTCCTTCGCGGCGAGCAGGTCGGCGACGCCGTAGGGCGCCGAGGCTGCGGCTCGAGCGCGCGCCATCAGCGTTCGACCTCCGCGATCGCGTCGGCCACCAGCGACACCACCCGGCGCCCACGTGCCTTGGTGAACAACTCGGGCACCGTCAGCCGTTGCACGTCAGCAGGCAGTTGCGACCACAGCGACTCGAGATGTTGCCGACCCACCGCACACCGCGCGTCGACCAGCGCAGCGGCCTGCATCACCGCAGGCACCTTCCGGCCCGCCGCATCGGCGAGTCGGTCGACCACCGCCGCTTGCGTGAGCCGGCCGAACAGGTCGTGGTCGGCGCCCTCGAACCAGGGCGACAGCACCCGGTTGGCAATCACCGCCGCCACATCGACCTTCGTCCGCCGCCGCACGTTCGCGACCAGTTCGAGGGTCTCGGTCGTGGGCATTTCCTCCGGCGTGGTGACGGCGACCAGGCCGGTCACGGCCGGGTCGTCGAGCAGGTCGAGCATCCAGCCGGTCTGCTCGCGCACCGGGCCCACCTGCACCAGTTCCCGGATGGCCCGCGGCGCATCGATCTGGGCGACGATGTGGCCGCTTGCCTCGGCGTCCACCACCACCATGTCGTAGTGGCGCTCGCGAACCTCCCAGCACAGCTTGCCGATCGCGAGGATCTCCTTGACGCCGGGCGCCGCGTCGGCCACGAAGTCGAACGTGCGGGCGAGCGGCCCGATGCGACTCACCAGCGGCACCCGCGCCACCACGCGCAGGTACTCGCGCAGCGAGTCCTCGGTGTTCATCGCCATCGCCCACAGGTTGGGCTGCACCTCAGTGGGCTCGAACCGCAACGGCCCGGTCTCGAAGCACGCGGCGATGGCCCCCTTGGCATCCATTTCGCACACGAGGGTGCGACGGCCGCGGCGCGCCGACAGGTCTGCCAGCGCGGCGGCGACCGTGGTCTTGCCCACTCCCCCCTTGCCGGTCACGAACAGCAGTCGACGGTCGAGCAGACCGAGGAGACCATTCCCCGATGCCGGGCCGGCCGGGTCAGCCATGTCAGGCGTCTGGGCCGTCGTCGGCGAGTCGCAGCAGCGAGGCGCCGTAGGGGTTCTTGGCCATCGGCAGCGCGTTCGCCCTCAGGGCCTCCGCATCGATCCAGCCCGCCCGGAACGCGATCTCGTCGGGGGAGGCCACCTGCAACCCCTGCCGCTTCTCGAGCGTGGCCACGAATTGCGATGCCTCGAGCAACGAGTCGTACGTACCGGTGTCGAGCCAGGCGAACCCACGGCCGAGCAACTCCATCTGCAACTGCCCGCGCCGCAGGTACTCGCGGTTCACGTCGGTGATCTCGTACTCGCCACGGGCCGACGGTTGCAGTTGCGCAGCGATGTCGACGACCTGCCCGTCGTAGAAGTAGAGCCCGGTGACCGCCCAGTTGCTGCGCGGCTGCGCAGGCTTCTCCTCGATGCTGAGCACACGCCCACTGCCGTCGATCTCGGCGACGCCATAGCGCTCGGGATCGTGCACGTGGTAGCCGAACACCGTGGCACCCGTGGGGCGAGCAGCGGCGGCGCGCAGTTGGTCGACCAGGCCGTGCCCGAAGAAGATGTTGTCGCCCAGCACGAGCGCGCTGGGGCCGCCGGCGACGAACTCGGCGCCGATCACGAACGCCTGGGCCAGGCCGTTCGGTTGCGGCTGCGCTGCGTACTCGATGCGGATGCCCCACTGCGAGCCGTCGCCGAGCAGCGTGCGGAAGCCGGCCTGCTCGTGCGGCGTGGTGATCACCAGCACCTCGCGGATACCGGCCAGCATCAGCGTGGTGAGCGGGTAGTAGATCATCGGCTTGTCGTACACGGGCAGCAACTGCTTGCTGACCCCGCGCGTGATCGGCCACAGCCGACTGCCGGTGCCACCGGCGAGGATGATCCCCTTCACGACAACCGCTTCCGAGGTGGGAAGTTCCGACGCCGTGCGTCAGCCGCCGAAGCCGATGCGGCGGTCGCCGTCGGCCGAGCCCAGTTCGACGAAGGCGATCTTCGCGGCGGCCACCGCCACGTCGCGGCCCTTCTTGTCGGTCAGCCACAGCACGTCGACGGCGCCGGTGAGGGCGGCCTCGATCTTGGCCTTCACGGCATCGCGGTCGGTGTCGTCGGGAAGTTCGACGGCGATGTCGCGGGCGGTCTGACTGACGCCGATGCGTACGTCCACGGTGGTCCTTTCCTGGGGGCGGGCTCCGTCATGGTACCCGCGAGCGACGTCAGACGGAGGTGGCGCAGAATGTGTCGCCCTGCGGCAACGACTGCAGCGTGCTGACTTCCGCGTCGCCGTGCAGTGCGCCGAGCATGCCGCGCACCATGCCCCGGTCGACCGCGCAGATGACCGGGTGCTCGATGGCCACGTCGCCGAACGGGCAGTGATTGTTGATGATGCGCAGTTGGTTGTTGCGCTGGTCGGCGTGGGCAGCGAACCCGTGGGCCGTGAGCGCATCGGCGACTGCCTGCATCGCCGAACGAAGGCTGCGCTGACCAGCGGCGAGGTCGTCGCCCGTCATGCCCTGCGCCATTGCCCGGCCGTATTCCTGGCCGACCTCCTCGGCCATGCGCTCGGCCTGGGCGGCCGGCAGCAGGCGCAGCGCCCGGCCCAGCAGCGACAGCACGAGGTCGTCGCTCTTCACGGGCACGTCGACCACGTCTGCCCTGGCATCGACGGGCACGCGATAGTGCTTCGACGGCCGACCGGCGCCGGCACCCTCGGCACGCTCGACCGCCACTTCCAGGTAGCCCCCTGCCGACAGCTTGTCGAGATGGTGGCGCGCCACGTTCGGGTGCACCCCGAACTGCTCGGCCACCTGCGCGGCAGTGACCCCGGCCACGGCCTCGCGCGCCATCAGGTAGATGCCTCGGCGCGTGGGGTCGCCGAATGCGTCGGTGATCGCGGAAACCGTGCTCGTGAATGAGGTCGGGTTGACGGGCACGTCGGTATTCTACCTATGCGCGTAGTGGTAATTCGTGCGCACACCTCAGCCCCATGCCCGGAGTCCCCCAATGCCCACCACCGACCAGATCATCGACGCCCTCCGCCCCGTGGAGGACCCGGAGCTGCACCGCAGCATCGTCGACCTCGGCATGGTGCGTTCGGTGCGGCTCGACGGTGGCACGGCCCGCATCGAGGTGGCCCTCACGGTGCCCGGCTGCCCGCTGCGCAACGAGATCCAGAACCGGGTGACGACGGCGGTCACCGCGCTCGACGGCGTGTCGGCCGTGGCGATCGAGTTCGGCGTGATGTCGGATGGCGAGCGCGCCAAGGTGCGCGAGATCATGGGCGGCGCAGGCCACGGACACTCGCACGGCCCCCAGGGCGGCCACGGCCACGCCGAGGGTAAGCCGGTGCCGTTCAACCAGCCGGGCAGCAGGACGCGCCCATTGCTGATCTCGTCGGGCAAGGGCGGCGTGGGCAAGAGCAGCGTCACCGTGAACATCGCCGTGGCCCTCGCCAGTCAGGGTTACAAGGTGGGTGTGG
>JBJTXX010000224.1:0-5299 GCA_046082485.1 Actinomycetota bacterium | reverse complement strand
GAGAAGGCGATGAACCGCCTGAAGGCGATGGTGGCCGCGAGGATCGAGGAGGAACACCAGGCCGAGAAGGACCGCATCGCCGGCCGTCAGGCGCAGGTGGGCTGGGGCAGCCAGATCCGTTCGTACGTCGTGCAGCCCTACCAGATGGTCAAGGACCTGCGGACGGAGGTCGAGACCAGTCAGATCGAGACGGTGCTCGACGGCGACCTCGACGGCTTCATGGAGGGTTACCTCCGGTGGCGCCGCCGGGAAGCCGAGTGACTGGGCTACCGTTGGTCGTCCCATGATCCGGCTCGAACACGTCACCAAGTCGTACTCCACGGAGGTCACGGCGCTTCGCGATGCGAGTTTCGACATCGCGAAGGCCGAGTTCGTATTCCTCGTGGGGCCGTCCGGCTCGGGCAAGAGCACCCTGCTGCGGCTGATGAACCGTCAGGAGCGCCCCGAGCGTGGCGCCGTGTGGGTCGCCGGTCGCAACATCAACGAGATGCCCGACAGCAAGGTGCCGCACCTGCGGCGCAACATCGGCAACATCTTCCAGGACTACAAACTGCTGAGCAACAAGACGGTGCACGAGAACGTGGCGTTCGCGCTCGAGGTGATCGGTCGCCCCCGGCACGTCATCCGTCAGCAGGTTCCCGCGGTGCTCGACCTCGTGGGCCTCGGCGGCAAGGAGGATCGCTTCCCGCACCAGCTGTCGGGTGGCGAGCAGCAGCGCGTGTCGATCGCCAGAGCGTTCGTGAACCGCCCGCTCATCCTGCTCGCCGACGAGCCGACGGGAAACCTCGACCCTGCCACGGGTGAGGGCATCATGCGGTTGCTCGACCGCATCAACAAGACGGGCACCACGGTCGTGATGGCGACGCACGACCAACGGATCGTCAACATGATGCGCAAGCGCGTGATCCAGCTCGACCGCGGTGTCATCGTGCGCGACCAGGCGAGGGGCGTGTACGAATGATCTCCCGCCTTCGCTACACGTTCCGCGAGATGTGGGCCAGCATGTCGCGCAACAAGACGCTGACGGCCGCCACCGTCATCACCAGCACGATCTCACTGCTGCTGTTCGGTCTCACCCTGCTGATCCAGCGCGGCTTCGACAACCAGTTGAAGTTGTGGACCGGCGGCGTCGAGATGGTGGTCTACGTCAAACACGGTGCGCCCGTCGCCCAGGTGGAACTCATCCGTGGCGAACTGGACCGGCTCGAGACCGTGGTCGAGCGCGTCGAGTACTGCGACGAGCCCTGCTCGGTCGGTGTGGCGAACACGATCTTCGCCGGGGACCCTGACGCCTTGCAGCAACTGCTGCCCAAGATCCCCTCGTTCTTCAAGGTCACGCCCGTCGACAAGGGCAGTGGCGAGGTGTTGCGCTCGCTGAAGGCCTCGTTCAAGAAACTTCCCGGCGTGCTGGAGGTGCGCACTCCCGACCTGCAGGTGGAGATCCTCAGCCAGTTGAAGGGGTTCTTCGGCCTGCGCACGCTCATCATCGCCGGCGGCCTGCTCGGTGCATCGGCGCTGCTCATCTGGAACACCATCCGCACGGCCATGTTCGCTCGTCGCCGCGAGATCGAGGTGATGAAGTTGGTCGGGGCAACCAACTGGTTCATCCGCCTACCGTTCATGCTCGAGGGCCTCGTGCAGGGCATCGCTGGTGCGGTGCTGGGCGGTGTGTTCATGTTGTTCATCAACAACGACTGGACGAATGGCGTCCGCGCCTTCCCCGTCGAGAGTGGCCTCGAGGGGTTCGTCGTGACAGACGGCTACCCGGGTGTGGTGTGGATGGTGATGGTGCTCGTGGGCGCCTTCGTCGGTGCTGTCGGTTCGGGCACCGCAGCGTCCAAGTTCCTCGACGTGTAGGGCGGCGGCGTAGCGTCGCCGCATGGACTACACCCAGATCCGCTACGAGGTGGCCGACCGCATCGCCACCATCACGCTCGACCGGCCCGAGCAGTTGAATGCCTTCACGGGCACGATGATGCACGAGTTGATCGATGCGTTCGACCGGGTCGACGCGGACGACGACGTGCGTGTGGTGATCGTCACCGGGTCCGGCCGTGGGTTCTGTGCTGGCGCCGATCTGTCCAGTGGGGGGGAGACGTTCAGTGGCGGCGGCAGCGATGTGCAGAGCGATGTGGGCGTGCCGCGTGACGGCGGCGGCCTCGTGTCACTGCGGATCTTCGAATGCACGAAACCGGTGATCGCTGCGATCAACGGCCCCGCCGTTGGCGTTGGCGTGACCATGACGCTGCCGATGGACATCCGCCTCGCCAGCGACACCGCGAGGTTCGGTTTCGTGTTCGCCCGCCGTGGCATCGTGCCCGAGGCCTGCAGCAGTTGGTTCCTGCCCCGTCTGGTCGGCATCAGCCAGGCCGCCGAGTGGTGCTACAGCGGCCGGGTGTTCCCTGCCGCGGATGCACTGGCCGGCGGTCTGGTGCGCAGCGTGCACGCAGCCGACGACCTGCTGCCCGCGGCCCGGGCCATCGCCGCGGAGATCGCCGAGAACACCGCACCGGTGAGCGTGGCGCTGACCCGACAGATGCTGTGGCGCATGCTGGGTGCGTCCCACCCGATGGAGGCCCACCGTGCCGACTCGCGGGGCATCATGGAGCGTGGCCGCAGCGGCGATGCGCGCGAGGGCGTGATGAGTTTCCTCGAGAAGCGGGCTCCCGACTTCCCGGTCAAGGTGAGCGAGGGTCTGCCCGACATCTTCCCTTCCTACGAAAGTCCGAAGTTTTCGTAAAGTTGCCCACACCCGGTGCCGATGGACTGAGCAGTACTTCGGAAAGGGAGCACCCCCACATGAATGCAATGCCGATCGAACTGCATACGGGCGACGTCGTGGAACTGGGCGAGGGCGATGACACGTTCACCGCACTCGTGCTGTTGGCCACCGAGGAGTTCGTGGTGCTCGACCCCTGCGACGGTGAGGTGCCGCTGGTGGCCCGCACGGTCGACCTGCATCACGTGCGGGTCTTCGACGACGTCGCCGCCTGATCCCGTGTGGTCGTAGAGTCGGGCTCGATGTCCGACCCGACCGATGACAAGGTGACGCTGTTCGAGGCCGTTGGCGGTCTGCCGTTCTTCGAGCGCCTGGTCGAGGCGTTCTACGAGGGTGTGATGCCCGACCCGGTGCTGGGTCCGCTGTATCCCCCCGACGACATTGCGGGCGCCAGGCGCCGCCTGAGCCTGTTCCTCGCCCAGTACTGGGGCGGCCCGCAGACCTACATGGAGGAGCGTGGGCACCCGATGCTGCGCATGCGGCACATGCCCTTTCGCATCGGGTCCACCGAACGCGACCATTGGCTGCTGCACATGGCGGCAGCGGTCGAGCGTTGCACCGAGCCGGGCGAGCTGCGCGACATGCTCATGGGCTACTTCGTGCCCGCCGCCGAGCACTTGCGCAACGACGGGTCGATGAACATCGTCCGGCCCTGAGGAACTCGAGAATTTTCCCCGGGAGGGTTGCTTGTGGTGCTGTATCGAACTAGTGTTCGATACTCTTCCCCGAGTCGTCGTTTCGACGTTCAGAACCGACATCCACCTTCGAGGTGGGTGTCCGTGATGTGAGGGGTGTTGTGTGTCGGCATCGACAGTTCGGAATGCAGCGGTGGAGAGCGCTGATCGTGGGGTCGTGCCCGGTCCCGATGCAGCGTTCCCACACCGGTTGGTCGAGCAGGTGGTGCGTGGAGCGCAGGATGATGCCTTTTGGACGGCGCCTAGGGCGCTGTCGATCGTCTGGTGGCGTGGGCGGAGGCACAGCGTCTGCACGTGATCGGCCAGTTGCGGTCCCGGGGGCGGTCGTCGTTCGAGTTCGTCGACGGTGCGTCGGTGCACGGGTCGATGGCATCGGTTGCCCGGGCGGAACGCCGAGTCGAGGCGACCTCACGGTTCCCGACCTTCCTTGCGGCCCTCGAACGGGGCGACATCTCGGTGGCACACGTCGACCGGCTGGTGGAGGCGCTGCGACGCCTGCTGCCGCACGAACAGGACCAACTGGTGGCCGGCCAGGAGCGATTGGTGGTCATCGCAGCCCGTTCGGGCGCGTCACGGTTCGCCCGGGTGTTGGCGCGTGAGGTGGCGCAGTTGGAGCGTTTGCGGCCGGCACCCGCCGGTAGTGGTGGTGACCCTGACCGTTCCGTTGATCCAGACGGTTCCGGGCGCCCCTGTGACCCCGGCGAGCGTCGATTCGCCAGCCAACAGGCGGGTGTGCGGTGCTCGGCGCACCCGGCACCAGGCTGACCGAGATCGTGGTCCGCAATGGGGTGGTCGTCAGCGCCCCCGGGTCGCTCGACCTCGGCAGGTCGACGCGGCTCGCCCACGGTCACCAGCGCAGGGCGCTGCGTGCCCTCTACCGCGGCTGTGCGATGCCTGGCTGCGACACCAGGTTCGACCTGTGCACCATCCGCCACGTCCGTTGGCGGCGACACGGTGGCACCACCGACCTCGTCAACCTGCTCCCGCTCTGTAACCGGCACCACCACCTCGTTCACGACAGCAGGTGGCAACTGCACCTCGGGCCGAGCCGCGAACTCACCGTCACCACACCATCGGGGCGAACGATGTCCACCGGTCCACCCAGGAGGTGGGCGGCCTGACCGGCCACCGGGCCGGCGGCGATGGCAACACAGCTCCTTGACAACTGAAGAACACCGATCGGCTCAGCTATCGAGCTTTCGTGGTCGGAACTGCCAGCACGCCACGGCGCTGGCGGCGGCGACGTTGAGACTGTCGACTCCGGCGTGCATCGGGATCGCGGCGCGGTGGGTGGCGGCGGCCATCGCCGAATCGGAGAGACCGGCGCGCTCACTGCCCACGAGCAGGGCCACGCGGGCGTCGTCGTCGGTGGGCACCTCGTCGAGCGGGAGGGAGTCGTCGGCAGGGGTGAGGGCCACCACGGTCCAGCCCCCAGCGACGAGGTCGGTCACGGTGTCGGGCATCGACCTGACCCGGGCATGGGGCAGGTGCAGCGACTGGCCCATCGACACGCGCATGGCCCGCCGCGCCAGAGGGTCAGCGCTGGTCTCGTCGAACACCAGCCCCTGCCAGCCCATGCCGAGGGCGTTGCGCACGATGCTGCCGATGTTCAGCGGGTTGTCGACGGCCTCCACCAGCACCAGTCGGGTGGTGCTGGTGGCGAGGTCGCCGGCGGTGGCACGGGGTGGGCGCTCGAACAGGGCGACGATGCTGTAGGGCATTCCGAGTTTGGTCACCTCGGCGCGCATCCGGTCTCCGCCGGCGAAGACCTCGATCCGCTCGGCGAGTTGGTCGGCGACCGCAGGCGGCCGGGCAGCGTCGACCA
>JBJTXX010000223.1:0-10950 GCA_046082485.1 Actinomycetota bacterium | reverse complement strand
CCGCTCATGCCGCAGTGCCGCCGACCGTGAGGCTGGTGACCCGCAGCGTCGGCTGGCCGTCGCACACCGGCACGCCCTGGCAGTCCTTGCCGCCCGTGCCGGGATTCCCCATCGCGAAGTCGTTGCCGAGCATGTCGATGTCGCACAGCACCTGCGGGCCGTTGCCGATGAGATTGCCCTCGCGCAGCGGCGTGGTGATCTCGCCCCCCTCGATGAGGTAGGCCTCCTGCATGCCGAACACGAAGTCGCCCGTGGCGGTATCGACGCTGCCGCCGCCGAGCTTGGCGACGTAGACGCCGTAGTCGGTGGCCCTGACGATGTCGTCGGGCTCGTCGGCGCCGTTCAGCACGTAGGTGTTGGTCATGCGCACCATCGGCAGGCAGTCGTACGCCTGGCGGCGGCCGTTGCCGCTCTGGCGCCGTCCTTCCTTGCGGGCACGCAGGTAGTCCCACATGTAGTCGGTGAGCACGCCGTCCTGGATGAGCACGTTGTACTGGCTGGCGTGGCCCTCGTCGTCGTAACCGATGGCGCCCCACTCGCCGCTCATGGTGCCGTCGTCGACGAGCGTCACGAGCGGACTGGCCACGAGTTCGCCCTGCTTGCCGCGGTAGACGCTGCCGCCCTTGGCCACGAGATCGGCCTCCAGGCCATGGCCACACGCCTCGTGGAACAGCACGCCGCCACTGCCCTGCTTGATCACCACGGGCAGGGCACCGCTGGGTGCCGGGCGGGCATTCAGCTTGGTGAGTGCGACGCGTGCGGCGTCGCGGGCGAGGTCCTCCACGTCGACCTTCTGGAACAGTTCGAAACCCATCGTGTGGCCGGCGCTCTGGTAGCCCGTCTGCATGCCCGTGTCGCCGTTGGCGACCACGGTGACGCGCACCAGGGTGCGCACCTGCTCGTCGGTCACCAGCACGCCATCGGTGTTGGCGACGAGGATGCTCTTGCGGCTGTCGCCGTAACCGGCGCTGACCTGCACGATGCTGCCGCTGGCGCTGCGTGCCGCGGCGTCGATGCGCTGCAGCACCTCGACCTTGTCGGCCTTACGGATGTCGTCGGGGTACTGGGTGACCGGGCTCACCGTGCGCTGCGGCCCGCGGGTGAGCGCCACCGTGCGGGTGCCGCCACCACCCTGGCTCGCGGCCGCCGCAGCGGCCTCGGCCGCTGCCCGCAGCCCGACCTCGCTGAGATCGGCGGTGTGGGCGAAGCCGGTGGTGTCGCCCTTCACCACGCGGATACCGGCGCCACGGTCGCGGCCGCTGTTCACCTGTTCGATGCGGCCATCGTCGAGGCCGGCGGAGGTGCTGCGCTTGTCCTCCGCATACACCTCCGCGAAGTCGGCGCCGGTTCGCACGGCGGCGGCGAGTACTCGTTCCAGAAGGTCGCTGTCGATCACGCCGCGCAGCCTACCGAGGGGTAGCGTGCCCGCCGTGAGCGCAGTGGCCGGTTTGAAGGGCGTGGCCGACCTTGTCGTCACCGAGGCCGACACGGCCGTGGCGATGGGTTCGGGGACGGTGCCCGTGCTCGCCACGCCGCGCGTCGTGGCTCTGTGCGAACAGGCCACCTGCGCGGCACTGGAGGGTCACCTCAGCGAGGGCTGCACCACGGTGGGCATGCGGGTGCAACTCGACCACCTGCAACCCACGGCCGTCGGCGGCACCGTGCGCGCAGAGGCAATCCTCGAGAAGATCGAAGGGCGCCGCTTCACCTTCACCGTCTCGGCCAGCGACGACAAGGGTCTGGTGGCCGCCGGCAAGGTCACACGCGTGCTGGTCGACGTGGCCCGGTTCCTGGAGAAGACGCACTAGGCACAGGTTCACGGCGAATGCCGCGAACCCCCAGGGCCGCCACCAGACAGGCGATGCCTGCCACCACGAACGCCGGACGGTAACTGCCGGTGCTGTCGTGCAGCACTCCGGCACCCCAGGCTGCCAGCGCACCCCCCACCTGGTGCCCGGCGAAGACCCAGCCGTACACCACCGGGCCGCGTTCGCGACCGAAGTGCTGGATGCACAGCGCCACGGTGGGCGGCACGGTGGCCACCCAGTCGAGGCCGTAGAACACCATGAATCCCACCAACCCGCCGCCACCCGCGGCCAGCGCCGGCCCGAGCAGGAACAGGCTGAGGCCTCGGAAGCCGTAGTAGACGGCCAGCAGCGTGCGCGGGTCGACGCGGTCGGTCAGCAGGCCACTGGCGATGGTGCCCACGATGTCGAACACGCCGATCATCGCCAGATAGGTGCCGGCCTGCGTGTGGCTCATGCCGTGCTCGTGCGCCGCGCTGATGAAGTGGGTCTGGATGAGGCCGCTCGTGCTCAGGCCGCAGACGGCGAAGCTGCCCCACAACAGCCAGAAGGCGCCGCTGCCCCACGCTGCCCGCAGCGCCCCGAATGCAGTCGAGACAGGGTTCCCCGTCACCACCACCGGCTCGAAGTCGGCGGGGGCGCCGTACGGCAGCAGGCCCACATCGGCAGGCGTGTCGCGCATGAAGAAGAACACCACCGGCACGACAGCCGCTGTGGCGCAGCCGACCACGGCGCCGACGGTGCGCCAGCCGTGGTCCTCGGCCAGCGATGTCAGCAAGGGCAGGAACACCAACTGACCGCTGGCGGTGGCAGCAGTCAGCACGCCGGTCACCACTCCCCGCCGCGCCACGAACCAACGCGACGCCACCGAACTGGCGAACACGGTGGCCATGCAACCTGCCCCCGTGCCCACCACCAGACCCCACAGCAGGTAGAGGTGCCACGGTCTGGTCATCTGCGTGGTGAGTGCGGCGCCGGTGGCGATGATGCAGAGCGCGGTCATCGTCACCCTGCGAAGGCCGTAGCGCAGCTGCAGTGCGGCGGCGAACGACCCGATGAAGCCGAACAGCAGCACATTGATGCTCACAGCCAGGCCCACGGTGGCGCGGCTCCATCCGAACTCCTCGCGGAGCGGGTCGATGAGCACACCCGGTGTGCTGCGGGTGCCGGCAGCGCCCAGCAGCACCACGAACGCAGCACCGAACACGACCCAGTGGTACGAGACACGACGATTCTTCAAGCGCCCCGACCCTACCCAACCACCCCCAACCCCACCCCCACCCCCACCCTGGAGGATTTCGCGCCCTTGTTAGACGAAAGGCCAGGAAAGGGGCGTGACACCCGCGCCGCGATCGGGGCGGCCGGCGGAGCGGGCGGGCGGCGGGGTGGGCCGTCAGCCGAGGTTGCTGGTGCGGGGGTAGATGTCGCCCGGATCGGTGAGCACGTTGACGAGGTACGGCACTCCCGAGGCAAAGGCGCGGTCGAGGGCCGGGCCGATGTCGGCCGGGTCGCGCACGGTCTCGCCCGCTCCGCCGAGGGCCTTCACGACGTCGTCGTAGCGCAGTTCGGGCTGCAGGTCGCAGGCCATGTCCCAACCGTTGTAGATGAACTGCATGGGGTGCTTCTCTAGGCCCCAGATGCCGTTGTTGCCCACCACCATCACCACCGGCAGGCGGTGACGCACCATCGTGTCGACGTCCATGAGACTGAAACCCGCCGCACCGTCGCCGAGCAGCAGCACGATCTGACTGCTCGGCCGGGCGACCCGGGCGGCGATGGCGTAGCCGGGGCCGTTGCCGAGGCAGCCGAACGGTCCTGTGTCGAGCCAACAGCCCGGCTGGTGGACCTCCACGAACTTGCCGGCGTAACTGGCGAAGTCGCCCCCGTCGCAGATCACCACGGCGTCGCGCTCGAGTCGCCGGGCCAGTTCGCCGTAGATGCGGCTGGGCTTGATGGGCGCACTGTCCGCCGTGAGCAGCACGGCATCGGCGGCGCGGCCGGCCTCCTCCGCGTCACGCAACTCGGCGATCCACGCGCCGTGGTCGACCCGGTCGCCGGTGTGGTCGGCCAGGGCTGTCAGCACCATGTTCGAGTCACCAGCCACGGTGAGCACGTCGACGTGGGGTGCACGCTGCGATTCGGCATCGACCACGTGAGCCACACGGGCGTTCCCGAAGCGGCCGAAACCGAGCCGGAAGTCGAGCGGCGTGCCCAGCACCACCACCAGATCGGCTCGTGCCTTCAGCACACCCCGGGTGCGCAGGAAGGCCAGTGGGTGGTCGGCCGGCAGGGTGCCGCGGCCCAGTCCGTTGAAGAAGCAGGGCACACCGAGGTGCTCGGCGGCGGCCCGCAGCGGTTCCCACGAACCGTCCCAGTAGACGTCGCTGCCGACGATGAACGCGGGGCGCTCGGCGGCGGCGATCGCTGCTGCCAGTTCGGCCACCGCGTCGCTGTCGGGCGCCACGCCCAGGCCCACGCACTCGTCGGGAACCGGCACCTCCACGGAGGCCGGCACGAAGATGGTGTCGAACGGGAAGTCGAGGAAGGTGGGCCCGCGATGCGGGGTCATCGCCAGTCGCGCCGCGGCGTGCACCGCAGCGCCCGCACCGGCGGGGTCCTTGACCGTCGAGGCGTGCTTGGTGATCGGCGCCATGACGGGCACGTGGTCGAACTCCTGCAGCGAGCCACTGCCCCAGCGTTCCTCGGCCGCCCGGCCACCAAGCACCACCAGGGGCGTGCCGTTGAAGTGGGCAGAGGTGATCGCCGACGTGCCGTTGGTGATGCCGGGGCCCGCGGTCAGCGCGGCCAGACCGGGCTTGCGGGTCAGTTTCGCGTACGCCTCGGCGGCGAATGTGGCGGTCTGTTCATGGCGGGTGTCGACCACCCGCATGCCCTGGTCGCGGGCGCCTTCGTAGAACGGCCAGATGTGGGCACCGTTCAGGGTGAACATCGTGTCGGTGCCGAAGGCCATCATCGCTGCGACGGCCTGCTGGCCGGCGTGCCCGTCGACGTGGCGTGTCTCGAACTGGGTCATGCACCCAGTGTTTCAGAACGAGTGATAACCGCCGTCAATGGTGATCACGTCGCCGGTGTGCCAACTGCTGGCCGCGCTCGCGAGGTACACCGCGACGCCGGCGAAGTCGGCGGGCTTGCCCCAGCGGCGCATCGGGATGCGCGGCATCACCTTCTCGACGAACGTGTCCCAGCCCAGCGCCGGCGCCATCATCTCGCTCTCCACCCAGCCGGGCAGGATGGCGTTGCTGCGGATGCCGTGGCGGGCGTGCTCGACGGCGATGCCCTTCATCATCGCGATCAGGGCACCCTTGCTGCCGCCGTAGTGCTGGCCTCGCTGCTGGCCGTACTTGGCCGAACCCGAGGTGGTGAACACGACCGAGCCGCCCTGGGGTTGCTGGGCCACCATCTGCTTCACGGCCTCCTGCGCGGTGAAGAACGCTCCGTCGAGGTTCACGCGCAGCACACGATGCCACTCCTCGTCGCTCATGCCCACGAAGCTGGGCGCCTGGCCACCCACGCCCGCGTTGACGAAACACGAGTCGATGCGGCCCAGCGCGGCCACGGTGTCGTGCATCCCCGCCACCACCTCGGCACGTTCGCCGACATCGACCCGAAGCGACAACACCGGGTTGCCGTGGGCGCGCAACTGCTCAGCGGCAGCGTCGTTCTTCGACGGGTTGGTGCCCCAGATGGCCACGGCCGCACCCTGGCGCGCCAGTGCATCCGCCATGCCCAGGCCAATGCCGCCGTTGCCGCCGGTGATCAGCGCAACGTGCCCACGCAGGTCGAAGAGGTTGGGCGTGGAACTCATCGCCGCGGACCACCGGGGTGTGCCTGATCGCCCAGCACGGCCTCCATCAGCGGTGTGAGATTCGGGCCCCGGCGCAGGGTGTGACCACCGTCGGCGCCGATGCACTGGCCGGTGATCCAGCTGCTCTCGGTGCCGAGCAGGAAGCGCACGGCGTGGGCGATGTCGCCCACCGAGCCCAGCCTGCCGAGCGGCATCTGGTCCATGTAGTCGGCCACGATCTGCTCGCTGCTGGTGAGCCCCACCGAGATGTCGGTCGGCACCAGACCTGGGCGCACGGCATTGGCTCGGATGCCCACCGAACCCAACTCGTCGGCCGCCTGCCGGATCAGCATCTCGAGCGCGGCCTTGCTGACGCAGTACGGCGTCATGTAGCGGTGGGTGAGCGGCGCGGCGATGCTGGAGATCGCTACGATGGCGCCACCGCCGTTGCCCGCAAGATGGGGGGCGGCGTGCTTGATGGTGAGGAACGCCCCGGTCAGGTTCGTGTTCATCACCGAGTTCCACTCGTCGAGGCTGGTGAGGTGCAGAGGGGCAGCCGAACCGGTGCCGGCGTTGGCGACCACCATCGTGAACCGGCCGAAGGCCGCTGCGTCGGCGCAGGCGGCCTCCACCGAGGCCTCGTCGGTCACGTCGCACACCACCGTGTGCACGCTGCGACCTTCGTCCCGCAGCCGCGCCGCAGCCTGTTCCAACTTCGATTCCGTGCGGCTGGCCAGCACCACCTTGGCGCCGTCGACAGCAAGGCGGTGGGCGCAGGCGAACCCGATGCCACTGCCACCTCCGGTGATGAGCGCCACTTGTCCTTCGAACATTGTCATGGCGGATTCCTACCGCATCCTCCCGGCACGATGCTCATCGGCGTGGTATCCGCCGGTAGCGTGGCGGAGCCATGTCGTTGCAGCAGATCCGGCAGCCAGCCGACCTCCGACAACTGAGCTACCCCGAGCTCGACGAGCTTGCCGGGGAGATCCGCGACTTCATCGTGCAGGCCGTGGCCGAGAACGCCGGTCACCTGGGCAGCAACCTCGGAGTTGTCGAGCTGAGCCTGGCTCTGCACCGGGTGTTCGAATCGCCCACCGATGCACTGCTGTGGGACACCGGCCACCAGGCCTACGTGCACAAGATCCTCACCGGGCGCCAGACGGGGTTCGAGCAACTGCGTCAGGCAGGCGGCCTGAGCGGCTACCCGAACCGGGAGGAGAGCCCGCACGACTTCATCGAGAACAGCCACGCGTCCACGGTGCTCAGCTACGCCTATGGCCTGGCCGTCGGGCGCGACCTCGGCGCCAACGACCTGCGCCACATCGTCGGCATCATCGGCGACGGCTCGATGACCGGCGGCATGGCCTACGAGGCGCTCAACAACATCGGCCACAGCCGTCAGGGCGTCATCATCGTCCTCAACGACAACGGCCGCAGCTACGCCCCCACCATCAGCAACCTGACGGCAGGCCCCACTGCCCGCGAGCGCGCCGAGTTCGATCACCCGTCGCTGCCCGATCGCATCACGGGCAAGTTGTCGGTTGGCCTCACGAACATCCGACTCAACCCGGTCTACGTGCGGCGCCAGCGGCGGCTCGAGCAGTTCCTCCGCGACCTGCCCTACGTCGGCCCGCAGGCCGAGAGGGGTGTCGAAGCGTTCAAGGCCGCTGTGCGCGAGTTCCTGCAACCACCCTCGTTCTTCGAGGCGCTCGGCGTGCGCTACGTCGGCCCGGTCGACAGGCACGACATCGAGGCGCTCGAGCAGACGTTCCGCAATGCCGTGGAACTGTCGGCCGAGGGGCCGATCGTGGTGCACGTGCTGACACAGAAGGGCCGTGGCTACTCACCGGCCGAGGACGACGACGAGAAGCACCTGCACGATGCGCCGGTGTTCGACCCCGCCGTCGGTCCGCCGCCCGCCGTCGTGACCGGTTACACGCAGGCCTTCGCCGACGCCATCATCAAGGAGGCCGACGCCGACCAGCGGGTGGTGGCCATCACGGCCGCCATGCCCGGCCCCACCGGCCTGCTGCCGTTCGAGGCGCGCTTCCCCGACCGCTTCTTCGACGTCGGCATCGCCGAGCAGCACGCCGTGACCGGCGCGGCCGGCATGGCGATGGGCGGTCTGCGGCCCATCGTGGCCATCTACTCCACGTTCCTCAGCCGCGCCTGGGACCAAGTGGTGTACGACGTCGCGCTGCACCGCCTGCCCGTGGTGTTCTGCCTCGACCGCGCCGGCATCACCGGCCCCGACGGCGCCAGCCACCACGGCGTGTACGACATGGCGCTGCTCTCGAAGGTGCCGGGCATGCGCGTGCTCGCCCCGTCGAGCGCCCAGGACCTCGCCGTGATGCTGCACGACGCCATCGGCCTGGCCGACGAGGGCCCCGTGGTGTTGCGCTGGCCACGTGGCGCGGCGCACCACGTGGCCGAGCACGAGGTGGGCGTCGGGCTGAAGGCCCGCAAGGTGCAACAGGGCGACGGCACGCTGGCCATCCTCGCCGTGGGCAAGATGGTGCAGACCGCGCAGCAGGCGGCCGGTGAACTCGCTGCCGCCGGCGTGCAGGCAACGGTCTGGGACGTCCGATCGTGTGCGCCGCTCGACCCCGACATGATCCGTGATGCCGCCGGCCACGGCCGGGTCGTCACCATCGAGGACGGCATCCGCGAGGGGGGCATCGGCATGACGATCGCCGATCAGGTGCACGCCATCTCGCACGCGGTTCCGGTCGAGGTGCTCGGCATTCCGGCGAAGTTCATCCCCCAGGGCAACGCCGACAAGATCCTGGCGCAGTTGGGCCTCGACGCGGCCGGTGTCGTCGCCGCGGCCACCCGCTGACCCAGCGACCCCCGGTTAGCCTCGGGCTCGTGACGTCCGCCGACATCCCCGACTTCGACGCGTTCTCGGAACTGCAGTTCGCGCTCACCCTCGCCGATCTCGCCGACGAGATCACCCTGCCCCGCTACACGAACCGTTCGTTCAGCATCGACCGCAAAGCCGATCGCTCGGAGGTCACCCAGGCCGACCGCGAGGCCGAGGCAGCCATCTCTGCCGCGGTACAGCAACAGCGGCCGCACCACTCGCTGCTCGGCGAGGAGCACGGCGTGGTGGGCCCGGCCGACAGCCCGTGGCGCTGGATCATCGACCCGGTCGACGGCACCAGCAACTTCGTGCGCGGCATCCCCGTGTGGGCCACCCTCGTGGCACTCACCCACCGAGACCACGGCGCCGTGGTGGGCGTGGTCTCGGCGCCCGCCATGGGTCTGCGGTGGTGGGCCGCCAAGGGCCTTGGCGCCTTCGCCGACGGCCGCCGCATCCACGTCAGCGACGTGCGGGAACTGCACGAGGCGCAGGTATGCGTGACGTTCGCCCCGGGCTGGGACGACCTGGGCCTCACCCACGAACTGGTGTCGCTGCAGCAACGCGCCTATCGCGCACGCGGCTTCGGCGACTTCTGGCAGCACATGCTGGTCGCCGAGGGCGCTGTCGACCTGGCCGTCGATGCCGTGGGCCTGCAGCCGTACGACCTCGCCGCCGTGATGGTGGTGGTGGAGGAAGCCGGCGGCACGTTCACCGACCGCAGCGGGGTGCGCACGTTCCTGCACGACACGGCCGTGTCGTCGAACGGCCACCTTCACGAACATGTGAGAATGCTGGCGTGAGTCACGAACTCGTCATCCGCAACGCGTACCTGGTCGATGGCAGCGGCGAACCCGCCCGTCATGCCGACATCGCCGTCGACGGCGGCACCATCACGGCGGTCGAGCCCGCGGGCACCATCGGCGGCACCGGCGAACGCACGGTGGATGCGGACGGCCGCCTGGTCACTCCCGGTTTCGTCGACATGCACACGCACTACGACGCGCAGGTGAGCTGGGATCCGTGGATCACGCCGTCGAGTTGGCACGGTGTCACCACCGTGATGATGGGCAACTGCGGCGTCGGCTTCGCCCCCGCCCGCCCGCACCAGCACGACTGGCTGATCCAGTTGATGGAGGGCGTGGAGGACATTCCCGGCAGCGCGCTGACCGCCGGCATCACGTGGGGCTGGGAGTCGTTTCCCGAGTACCTCGACACCGTGGGTCGGCAGCAGTACGTGATGGACGTCGGTGCTCAGGTGGCCCACAGTCCGGTGCGCGCCTACGTGATGGGCGAGCGCGCCAACACCGACGAGCCGGCCACCGACGACGAGATCGTGGCGATGGCCGTCATGGTGGAGGACGCACTGCGCGCCGGGGCCTTCGGGTTCTCCACGAGCCGCACCTCGCTGCACCGTGCCAAGGACGGCGTGCTGGTGCCCGGCACGCACGCCGACGAGCGGGAACTGATGGGCATCGGCGAGGCCATCCGCAGGGTGGGCCACGGCGTGTTCCAGTTCGCCCCCGAGCATGCGCGGGTGCCCATCGACGAATGGCCGTGGATGCGCAAGCTGGCCGCCGTGACCGGACGACCGGTGGTGGTGAACCTCAGCCAGCCCGACTACTCGCCCGACCTGTGGCGGCAGGTGCTGCAACTGCTCGAACAGGCCCACGCCGACGGCCTGCCGGTGTACACGCAGGTGGCCGGCCGCAGCATCGGCATCCTCTACTGCCTGCAGGGCAGCGTGCACCCGCTGATGTTCCACCCCGCCTACCACGAGATCATGCACCTGTCGCTCGATGCGCGCCTCCGGGCGCTGGCCGAGCCGGAGCGCCGCCGACGCATCATCGAGGAGGTGCCCGACGACGGCGGGTTCATGCAGAAGGCCGTGCTCGACAAGCTCGACGGCATGTGGCTGACGGCGGACGGCAACATCGACTACGAACCGTCACGAGACGACAGCGTGGGCTCGGTGTCGCGTCGCACCGGCGTACCGGCGATGCAGTTGATCCTCGACCACCTCGTGTCGAACGATGGCAACGGCATGATCTACGCGCCGTTCTTCAACTACTCGTACGGCAGCCTCGACTTCACCTACGAGGCCCACCGGCATCCGTACACGCGCATGGGCCTCAGCGACGCCGGTGCGCACTGCGGCGCCATCTGCGACGGCGGTATGCCCACGTTCATGCTCACTCACTGGGCACGCGACAGGTCCCGCGGTGCGAAGCTGCCGCTCGAGTGGGTGGTGCACCGCCAGACCTCGCAGACCGCGGCGTTCTACGGGTTGACCGACCGCGGCGTGGTGGCACCCGGCATTCGCGCCGACCTGAACCTCATCGACTTCGACCGCCTCGCCTTCGGGCCCGCGCGCATGGCGTACGACCTGCCGGGCGGTGCCCGGCGACTGGTGCAGAAGGCAGTCGGCTACGACGCCACATGGGTGGGCGGCGTGCAGACCGTCGACCACGACGAGT
>JBJTXX010000222.1:0-3032 GCA_046082485.1 Actinomycetota bacterium | reverse complement strand
CTACAACCGCACGAGCCGCACCCCGAAGTACAAGAAGTGGGCGCAGCGGTTCGGCTCGAAGTCGTCCGACGCTGCGTCGGCGAACGACTCGAGGAACGGTTCGGAGAAGGGTGGCAGCCCTTCGGTGTCGGTGCGCCGCCGCCGCACCGACGATGCCGAGGCGCCCATCCCCAGTCGCCTCGCCGAGTTCGACGACATGACCGGAGAACATGCGAGAGACGACACCTCGACGATCGTGATCGACGAGAACCAGTTGGTGATCGACGACTTCCTCGATGACGACGGCGAACGCGACGACCGCGGCTGACCGATGAGACCCGGGTTCGAGCGGCTGTTCCTGCTGGTGGCCGTCATCTACGTGGCGGTCACCGGTTGGGCGATGAGCAACCTCTCGTACGACGTCTGGGGAGGGTTCCTCATTGCGCCGATCCTCGTGCTCTTCACCCTTCCGTTGTTGCGACGGGCCTTCCGTGGGGAACTTGCGTCGCTGTTCCCCATTGCCGTGACGGGCTTGCTCGCCAAGTTCGCCGGAGCCATCTTCCGATACTGGGTGGCGTTCGACGCGTACGGCGGCTCGGCTGATGCCGCCGGCTATCACGAGTTCGGCAAGCGCCTGGCCGGTGAGATCCGCAACGGGCTCGCCCCACTCTCGGACATCATCCCGTCGGGCACGGGCACCCAGTTCCTGCAACGTGCGACAGCGACGGTGTACACCATCTTCGGCAGCAGTCGAATGGGTGGGTTCTTCCTGTTCGCTTGGTTCGCGTACCTCGGCACCGTGCTGTACGTGCTCGCCGCGATTCGTGCCTTGCCCGGCCTGGCGGTTCGCCGATTCGCATGGATGATGTTCCTGGCGCCATCGCTGCTGTTCTGGCCTTCGAGCATCGGCAAGGAGGCCCTGCTGATGCCGTTCCTCGGAGCGATCGCCTTCTTCGGCGCTCGGCTGCTGCACCGCCGCTGGAAGGGCTGGACGATCCCAGGGCTGGCACTGGGCGTGATCGGCGCAGCAAACGTGCGTCCGCACATCTCAGCGATCTGGAGCGCTGGCATCATCGTTGCGCTCGTCGCCACCCTGACGATGGGTCGACGACTTCAGGGAAGCGGCTCGCGTACAGGGACCTTCGTGTTGCTGGCATTCGCTGCAATTGCGTTCGTGGCAGTGTCGAGCTCGGCACTCCGCTTCCTCGACCCCAAGGGTGAGGCTGTCGACGCGAGGCCGCTCATCGACCGTGTCGATGCGATCTTCAGCAGCACCGAAGCGCGCACCGACACTGGTGGTTCCACCTTCGAGGGCGTCACCATCAGCAGCCCGATCGACTGGCCGTACGCGATCGTGCGCACCCTCACCCGGCCGTTGCTGACCGAGGTGAACTCGTTCACCGAGTTCCTTCCGGGCGTCGAGATCACGGCGTTCGTGGTGCTGGCCCTCATCGGCTGGCGACGATTGGCGAACATCCCACGCCTCATGAGAACCACCCCCTACCTGTGGTTCGCACTGTCGGTGCTGGTGATGTTCGGCCTTGCGTTCAGCGTGTTCCGCAACCTCGGTCTGCTGGCGCGCCAGCGGTCGCTGGTGGCGCCGTTCATGGTGCTGCTGGTGTGCTTGCCACAGTGGCAGCCGTTGGTGCGTGCCCGCCCAGCGCTGCCCTCGAAGCGTAAAGCGGTTGCCGAACCCGTCGAGCACCCCGAACTGCAGCCACAGGGCGGGCGAGTCGGATGATGCGCCGCTTCGCGCGGCAGGTGCGACTCGGCCCGTACGTGTTCGGGAACGTGTGTTTCGAGGTGCATGCCCCCGCTGCCGTCGGCGACGACGTGCGACGGTGGTTCCGTGATGGCGAGGTGACCGCCCGACGCCGGGCGGACATGCGACTTCGTGTGCGCGCCGAGGGCCCAGGAACGTTCGGGCTGCGGTGCGACCGTCGGCCCTGGATCACCCCGGTGGCCATCGACGATCTCGGTTACAGCATCGTCTCGCTGGTCGACGAGGCAGCAGCCGCCAGATGGGCGGTCGACGGTCTCGCTCTGCATGCGGCGGTCATCGAACGCAACGGCATCGCAGCCGCACTCGTGGGCTACAGCGGGGTCGGCAAGTCGACACTCGCCGCTGCTGCGGTGCGAGCCGGCTATCGCTACGTCGCCGACGAGTTGGCGCTCATCGACGAGGCGGGCGACGTGCACGCATACCATCGGCCGCTCGGCATGCGACGCCCCAGGCCCCCCATCGGCCCTGATGGCCGGCCGGCCCCCGACACGTCGGTCGTCGAGTTGATGCCGGCCGGAAGCGTCGGTCAGTTGACGTCACGCGCAAGGTTGGTGCTGCTGGTGCTGATCGACGCGGAACCGAACCGAGAAGCCGCAGCGGTGCACCCGCTTCCCCCCGCCGAGGCGATGGCGTCGCTGCTGAACAACCTGCCCGGCGCAGACGGCAGGGAAGCGGCACTGTTCCACCGGGTGCATTCGCTCGTGAAACGAGTCGAGGTCGTGAGGCTGAGCCGGGGCCCGCTCGAGGCGATGATCGGTCGGCTCGACGAGTGCCTGACCGAGGTGGGTGAGCGCTCATCGTGGACGACCACCACGCCCACCGACTGACCGCCGACGTCGAACGGGAAGTTCGCCGCGCCGTCGTCGCCAACGGTGTGCGGCCCGGCGACACCGACGACCCGCGACTGCGCGCAGCGCTGCACGACGCCGAGTTGCGTGACAACGTGACGCAGTGGGCCGACAGCGAGGGGCTGACCGGGCCCTGGCTGTCGTTGCTGCTGCAGCACGGGGTGAGCGACGAACGCGTGCTGCGCACCCACCGGGATCGCGTGATGCGATCGCTGGCGTGCGAGGCGATGGCGGTGCGCGCCGTCGAGACGCTGCAGGCTGCCGGCATCGAGAGTTGGCTGTTGAAGGGCATTGCGGCAGCGAACGCGGACCATGACGACCCCGCGATGCGCACGAGTGTAGATGCCGACCTGCTGGTGCGACGGCACGACCTGCACCGGGCGGTCGCTGCGCTGGACGCGGTCGGCCATCGCAGGGCCGAG
>JBJTXX010000221.1:0-1639 GCA_046082485.1 Actinomycetota bacterium | reverse complement strand
CACGAGAACCCGCAGCCGCTGAACCGGTTGGTGGCGGATGTGCCCAAGCCGTTCGAGGCGATCGTGGCCAAGTTGTTGGCCAAGCGTCCCGAGATCCGTTACGGCAACGCCGACGAGGTGCGCGACGAACTGCGTCGCTTCCGCAACGGCGAACCCGTCCAGGCGCTGGCCGCGATCATGGGTGCTGCCGGTGCTGCCGGTGCTGCCGGTGCTGCCGGTGCGGCGCTGCCGCCTCGCCCGCCTGCGCCCCCCACCGCCCCTGCCTCGGCCACCACCACCACGGCGATGCCCCGCACCGCGGTGCAACCCCAGCAGCCGGGCTACCCGCCGCAGCGTTCCCGCGGCGGCATCTATGCGGTCATCGGGTTCCTTGCCGTGGTGCTGCTGGCAGCCGGTGGATTCGTGCTGTTCAACGCGCTGAAGAAGGATCAACCCAGCGAGTTCCCGATGCCCAACGTGGTGGGCATGGTGCTGGAGGACGGCATCAAGGCACTGGAGGACGCAGGCCTCGTGCCCACCCCGGTGCAGGAGGACAACCCGGCGGTGGCGCCCGGCACCATCGGCCGCACCGACCCGACCGCCGGCATCACCGTGCTGCGCGACCAAGCCGTCGCCGTCTACTTCACGCCGTCGGTCGAGCCGTTCGCGATGCCCGACGTGACGGGCAAGGATGCCACGACGGCCCAGACCGACCTGCGTGCGCTCGGTCTGGTGATCGACCCCGTCATCGTCACCGAGAACAACCCCGACTTCGAGGCAGGCAAGGTCATTCGCACCGACCCGCCAGCTGGCCAGCAGGTGCAGCAGGGCGACACCGTGAAGCTCGTGGTGTCGGCTGGCCCGAACCAGGTCGCGGTGCCGCCCGTCGAGGGTCTGTCGCGCACCAACGCCATCGCGTCGCTGACAGCGGAGGGCTACGGCTTCCAGGTCACCGAGCAGGAGGAAGCCAGCGACATCGTGCCCAAGGGCAGTGCCGTGCGCACCGACCCCGCGGCGGGCGAGTTGGTCGACAAGGGTGGCGCCGTCACGCTCTACATCTCCACCGGCCCCTCGAAGGTGAAGGTGCCGCCGCTGACGGGCCTCACCGAGGCGCAGGCCATCACCAAGCTCGGCGAGATGACGCTGGCCTACGAGGTGCAGTACCAGACGGTTCCGTTCGGTGATTCCAGCGACGGTCGGGTGATCGCCCAGACCCCGAGCGTGAACACCGAGGTCGACCCCGCCATTGCGGTCGTGAAGTTGAAGGTGGCCAAGGCCGCCCCGGCGCCCACCACCACGACGTCTCCGCCGACCACACCGCCCACCACCACTCCGCCCACCTCGGCGGCCCCGCCCAGCAGCGCAGCGCCCTGATCGGCCGCGTCAGGCGGCGGCGCGTCGCAGGAAGTTGCGCAGCAGGTCGTGCCCGGCTGCGGTGAGGATGCTCTCGGGGTGGAACTGCACACCCTCGATCGGCAGCGTGCGGTGCCGCACGCCCATGACGATGCCGTCGCATTCGGCCGTCACCTCGAGGCAGTCGGGCATCGTGGCCGGGTCGATCACCAGGCTGTGATAGCGGGTGGCCGTGAGGGGCGACGGCAGCCCTTCGAACACCCCTGTGCCGTGGTGGGTGATCGGTGAGGTCTTGCCGTGCATCAGC
>JBJTXX010000220.1:0-2039 GCA_046082485.1 Actinomycetota bacterium | reverse complement strand
CGTGCACTTCCTCTATGACGGCGGCTTCGGCGCCGGCGGCAACGCAGTGCTGATGGTCGACGAGCAGCCGGTGGCGGCCGGGCGCATCGAGCGCACGGTGCCGCTGGTGTTCTCGATGAGCGGCGAGACGTTCGACGTCGGGGTCGACACCGGCAGCCCCGTTGGCCCGTACCCGCATCAGTATCCCTGCGAGGCGCGCATCGCGGGCGTGACCCTCGAGCGACTCGACCAGCCGAACGAGGAGTTGCGCCGACTCGTCGACGAGGGCATGTTCCGCGCAGGATTGAGCACACAATGAGCGACACCACCGACACCACCGACGGCACCCTCAGCGAGGCAGGCACCGAAGCAGGCGCCGTCCGCACCTTCTGTCGCATCTGCGAGCCCAGTTGTGGCCTCGTCGCGCATGTCGAGATGGGGCGACTGACGAAGCTGACTCCCGACCGCGACCACCCGGTCACCAAGGGCTTCGCCTGTCACAAGGGTCTGGCCGCAGTCGACCTGCACCACGACCCCGACCGCCTCGACCACCCCATGCTGCGCGACCCCGACGGCTCGTGGCGCACCACCGATTGGCCGACGGCGCTCACCCACACCGCTGGCCGTCTGCAGGCGATCATCGACGCCCACGGCATCGATGCGGTCGCGGCCTACGTGGGGAACCCCACGGCCTTCAACGCGCTGGGCCAACTGCACACCGGCACGCTGCTGCGAACCCTCGGCGTGCGCCGCACCTTCAGCAGCGGCACACAGGACTGCGCCAACAAGTTCGTGGCCAGCGAGGCCGTGTTCGGCAGCAGCAACGTGCACCCCATCCCCGACATCGTCCACACCGACCTGTGCCTGGTGATCGGCGAGAACCCGCGTGCCTCGCAGGCGTCGTTCTTCAGCATCCCCAACGTGCTCGGCGAGATGAAGCGCGCCGCTGCGCGGGGCGCGCGCTTCGTCTTCATCAACCCGCGTCGCATCGAGACGGCCGACAAGGGCATCGGCGACACGCTGCTCATCCGCCCCGACACCGACGTGTGGTTCCTGGCCTCGCTGCTGCACCGCATCGATGAACTGGGCGGTTTCGACGAGCGCGTCTGCAACCGTCACGGCACACACGTCGCGGAGCTGCGCGACTTCATCGCCCAGTACCCGGCCGAGGAGACCGAGCCCGTCACCGGTGTCAGCGCGGCCGATGTGCACGAACTTGCGGCCGCCTGGGTGGCCACGCCGCGTGCGTCGGTGCACGCGAGCACCGGCATCAACATGGGCCGTCAGGGCACGCTGGCCTACTGGCTGGTGCACATGCTGTCGTTCGTGACCGGTCGGCTCGACGCGGTCGGCGGCAACCTGAAGAGCGACGGCTTCTACCCCAATGCCCGGTCGGGTGCAGCCGTTCCCGAGCAGATGTACGTCGACACCGAGTTCGGCCGCCTGCGCCGCGGTGCCCTCCCGGGCACGCTGATGTCGCACGCCATCCTCGACAGCGAGCAGCCCATCCGGGCGCTTCTCGTCGTGGCCGGCAACCCGCTGCTGTCGATCGCGGGCGAGCACCGTCTGCGCAAGGCCTTCGAACAACTGGAGCTGCTCGTCGTCATCGACATCTACCCGAACGCCACCAGCGAGCACGCCCACGTCGTGCTGCCCTGCACCGACATGTACGAACGCGATGACCTGAACATCGTCAACATCGGCACCAGTGCCCAGCCCTTCGCCCAGTACACACCGGCCGTCGTCGCACCGAAGGCAGACCGCAAGCCCGAGTGGTGGATCGCCCACCAATTGCTGCAGCACATGGGCAGGCCGTCGCTGTTCGACGACCTCGCCGACGGCGAGCAGCCCGACCCGTGGGCCAAGTGGCGGCACATGCTCGAACGCGGCAGTGGCCTGCGACTCGACGAACTGCAGGCCGACGGCGAACCCCGCCTTCTGCCCGCACCCGAGCCCGGCGCGTTCCACGAACAGCAGGTGCACACCGGCGACGGCAAGGTGGACTGCTGCCCCCCGATCTTCCTCCATTTTTATCAATTTTTGCGGGCTAAGAACGGAAT
>JBJTXX010000219.1:0-4148 GCA_046082485.1 Actinomycetota bacterium | reverse complement strand
GGGCGATCTCGTCGGCGATGTCGGCCAGCCGTTCGGCGGCGAGCTCGTCCCCGGCCAACGCCATCACCGCATCCCAGATGCTCGGCACCCCACGGCCGTTTGCCGCGGCGCCAGCCGGACCGAGCATGTCCCCGAGGCGATCCTGTTCACGCAGCAGCAGCAGGCGGTGGATGCGGATGGCAGCGGGCCCGGCGGCGGTGCGCAATCGCGCGCACAGACGCACCTCCTCGTCGAGCAGGTCCGCCGCCCGGTGCAGTTCACCCCGCGCAATCGCGTTCGTCGTGGCGCACAGGGCCACGCGCACCACACCGAACGGCAGCGCTGCCACACGGGAGGCCTGCGCCAGATCGGGCAGGATCGCTTCGACGGTGTTGATCTCACCGCGGTGGTAGGCACTGCGCAACAGTGCCTGGGCGGCGATCACGGTGATCACCGCGTCGCCGGTAGCGAGCGCTGCGGCCCACACCCCGTTGGCCTCGGCGGCCATCTCATCGACCGAGGCGCCGCGCACGGCCGAGTGCAGGGCACTTGCCACGCGCAGGGCTGCGTCCGACCGGGCCGACTGCTGGCCGGCGTGCACCCGTTGGGCCTCCTGAAGCAGGCGATCTGCTGTCTCGGAGGCCGTGCCGAACGTGATCGCTGCGGCCGCGCAGCACAGCAGGTCGACGGCCTCTGGCGCGGTTGGCGGCAGCAGGGCGAGCGGTTCGAGGAACGAGACGAGGGCATCGTCGATGGAGGTCGGCAGGCCTGCGCCGAATGCGGCGAATGCCGTGGCCGCCAGCAGTGGGCCGTTGCGTCGTTGGCGGGCGAGGGTGCGGGCTCCTTCGAGCAGCGGTGCAGGGTCGCCCTCGCCCGTCATCATCATCACCCGTGCCCGCGCCACATCGACCCGTGCCGCCAGGGTGCGGTCGCCGATCGAGCCCAAACCGCCTGCCGCGGTCTCGAGCAGTCGACCGGCGTCGGCCAGCGAACCGGTTCGCAGCAGTGCCTCGGCGGCGCGGAGGTTCGCCTCGACCTCCGGCGAGCCCTGGACCTGTTCCGTCGAGACGACCTTCAGCAGGGTGGGGTCATGCTGCAGGATGCGGCGCTCGAGTTCGGAGATCGTCGGGCCCGGCCGCAACCCGTAGTGCTCGCGCAGTTCCTGGCGCAGGCGCTCGTACACCTGCAGGGATTCACGCTGCAGGCCGCATCGGTAGAGCGCCAGCATCAGCAGGGTGGCCCTCGGCTCGCGGGCTGGGGCGACCGCCACCGCGGCGCGCAGGCCGTCGACGGTGTCGCGCTCGAGGCCCATGGTCAGCATCAGGTCGAAACGTTCGTCGATCACCGTTTCCCGAAGGTCGTTGAGGCGTTGCGCCTCGGCCTCGAACCACAGGCCGGCGCGCACCCCCTCGAATGCCGGGCCTGCCCACATCGCGAGGGCGTGGCCGTATTCATCGAGCCGTGATTCGTTGCCGATCGCCGTGCTGCGGGCGAGGGCGAGCGACTCCTCGAACCGTTGCGCGTCGACGGTGACACCCGAGACGCCGTAGCCCGCGCCGGTGCGCGTGATGGTTGCACTGCCGATGGTGCTGCGCAGGCGGCTGAGGGTGACCTGCACGTTGCCGAGGGTGCCGCTGTCGTTGGGCCACACGTCGTCGCGCAGGCGTTCGCCGCTGATGGGGGCGCGGGCGAGCACCAGTCGGGCGAGTGCCACGAGCGGCCGGCCGGTGACCGGTGCCGTTGCACCGTCGACGAGCAGGCGGGGTGCGCCGAGCACGACGAGCTCGAGGCGTGTCACCGGCTGCCCCCGGCGTGTTCGGCGTGGTCGGCGTGGTCGAGCACAGCGCGACCATAGAACGCGTTCCGCTGTCCGACGGACGGGCGATGGATCACGTTTGGTTCGGTGTAAGTGGTTTGTAAGTGGCGCCCTGTTGTCTCGGCAGTGCTCCCAAGCTGTGTCGCCGCACGGATGAGTGATGTGTGCGTCCGTGCGGTGTCACAGGGGGCCGGACGCCATCTGGCCGGCCCGGGCGGGACAGGTCTGGGTCTGGGTCTGGCGGTCGCCCCGGGTGGGCCTGGTGGCCGCGCCGGGTGGGTCTGGCGGCCGCGCCGCGCGGCACCTAGCTGCGCCGGGTGGCACCTGGCTGCGCCGGGGATCCGAGTGATCACTCCTACCCGGGGTGCGAGTACCCACTCGGACCGACGCCTGGCACTCGGACAGCGGTCTGGCACTCGGATCGGGCGGTTTGGGGATGTTGGGGGGCGCGGGTTGGGTTCCGGAAAACGGGAACGGCCCCCTTTCGGGGGCCGGCCGTCAGCGCGCTCGAAGGGACTCGAACCCCTAACCTTCTGATCCGTAGTCAGATGCTCTATCCATTGAGCTACGAGCGCTTGCGGGTGGGAAGTGTAGGGCCTCGCTCGGGGTTCGGCTACCACGAACGTCGTCGGCTCGCAGCCGAACGGATGGCCACCGGGCTCGGAGCGGTCAGAGGCGCCAGGGCGCCCAACTGCCCGCCCGGTTCCACAGGGTGACGGCGGCGTAGGCGTTCACCCTGGGGTCGGTGAGCTGATTGGCGTTGGTGACGCCGATGGTGGCCAGCCACCGCTTGTGCACGTTGAAGTAGATCTGGAACAGGCCGGTGCAGCAGAAGTTGCGGGCGGCGGGCTTCAGGTTGCTCTCGCGGGTGGCGATGCGGATGGCTTCGTCCTCGAGGTGGTCGGGCCACACCTCGCGGATGATGGCGATCACCTCGTCGCGGCTGTAGGTGCGGGCGGGCGGGGCGGGCACCGTGGCGACCGGCTTGACGGTGGTGGTCGGTGCGGGCGCCGGCTTGGCGGTGGTGGTGGTGACCGGCTTGGCCGTGGTGGGCGTGCTGGCGTTGGCGGGCAGGCAGATGGTGCGGCCGGGGTACAGCATGGTGCGACGCGTGGCGCCGTTGGTGGCCAGCAACGCTGCCGTGGTGACGGCGTGGCGCTTGGCGATGGTGACCCACGCGTCGCCGGCGGCGATGGTGTACGTGCGGCCACACGAGGCGCGGCTGGCGGTGTTGTTCTGCGAGGTGGGCTGTGCGGCGGGCTTCGACGGGGCCTGGGTGGCCGCCGTCGCAGTGGCCGTGGGTGACGCCGGCGGTGCAGGGGTGGTGGGGGCTGGCGTGTTCACCGGCACGGCCTCGGGCAGTGCGGCGATGTCGATGCTGGCGGGGGCGGCCGCGGCGACCTGGGATCCGTCACCGGTTGCTGCAGGGTCGGCGGTGGGGTTGGGCACTGCTGCGCCCTCGACGACGGCCGCGGCCGGTTGCAGCGGAGCGGCCTCAGCGCCCCCCTCGCCACCTCGCATGGCCATGGCCACGGGCACCAGCAGTGCGATGACGATGGCGAGCACACCCGTGCGGCGCAGCAGTGGGTCGATGGCCGGGCGGGCCGCACCTGCGCCGGTGGGCGACTGCACGACGGGAATGGAATCGGTGTGGTGCCGGCGCACGGCCGGATGGCTGGTGCCACGGCCCGGGGTTCGGTCGGCGGTGCGGCCCGGGCCACGCCCCTGGGTTCGATCGGCGCGGTCGGGCCGCTCCGGCAGTGCGGGCCTGGGCGGGCGTGCGGTGAGGTACTGGTGCGCTCGCGCCACGCCGAGCGTAGGCCGTCGAGACGGCTGTCGGGTATGCGGTCCCAGAACTCGGATCCGTCGTCGGTGTGCTGGTGGTCCTGGTCGTACACGCCCTCACCTCCTCCCGCCCGGGGTCGGCCCCGGAAAGATGACGAAATGTCTACACCGGTCGTAACGAAAACGCAACACAACGACGCTCGGTGAACGCCGAAGGCCCGGAGGCGCACAGCCCCCGGGCCTTCGAACTTTCCGCGGAGAGGGTGGGATTTGAACCCACGGACCACTTTAAAGGTGGTCCCCGCATTAGCAGTGCGGTCCGATCGACCAGACTCCGGCACCTCTCCAGGCGGCAGGCAGGCTAGCAAGCCCAGGCCCGCAGTCCCACCGCCGAACGGCTGATCTGCGTTGCCGAACGGACGAACTCGTGGTGCCCACTGGCGCCGTGGCGAACAAAAACGGACCAGTCGCACTCTGCGCCGATCGAAGCCGGGCGTACCGTCCGCGGCAGACGGGAGGACCGATGACGACGACACTCACCACCACGGTGAGGGTGACCCGGGCGTGG
>JBJTXX010000218.1:0-4886 GCA_046082485.1 Actinomycetota bacterium | reverse complement strand
AGCTGCACACCTCGATGTGCCCGTGCAACACCCTGCCCGACAACGACGCCTACTGGGCGGTCGTCACGAGGGCGGTCGCTGCGCTCACCACATCACCCGGCATCGTCCTCGAGCCGCTGTGGCGCAGGGTCGAGCAACTCGCCATCGCACAGCGCTACGAGGAAGCCGCCCTCGCACGCGATCGTGCATCGGCGTTCGCCGCTGCCATCGAACGTCAACGCCTCGTCGACCAACTGCGCGCCGCCGGCGACGTGGGCGTGCGATTGCACGACACCGAGTACCACCTCCGCGATGGGGTGCTGCTCGAGGTCACGTTGCCGGGCCAGTTGCCGACGGGACTCGAGCTACCGCCGCCCGAGACCGAACCCTTCCCCCTGCCACTGCCCCGACACGCCGCCGACGAGGTGCTGTGCCTGGCCCGCGCCATCGAGCGGGCCAGCCACCACGCGCGACTGCTCTGGAGCACCGGCGAGTGGTGCCGGCTCACCAGTCCGGTGCCACGCCTCACCCGGCTCGCCACGACGGCGGCCTGAGCAAACCCTGCGCTCAGTCGCCGGGTGCGACCTCGATGACGGCGCCGGCATGGTCGATGCGCAGCACCTTCGTGTGACCATCGGACGGCAGGGCAGCGGCCAGTTCCTCCGCCTCGTCGATCGCGCACATCACCGCCACCGTGGGGCCCGAACCGCTCAGCCACGCCGCCCATGCACCGGCCCCGAGCGCTGCCTGCAGCGCCAGGCGGGACGGTTCGGCCGCCGCCAAGCGGATGTCCTGGTGCAGTCGGTCGCGGGTGGCCTCGCGCAGCGAGTCGACGTCGCCTGCCGCGAGCGCGGCGACCAGCAACGCAGTGCGACCGAGGTTGAACACGACGTCGGCGAGGGGCACCGAGGCAGGCAGCGCCGTGCGCGACTCGTCGGTCGAGGTCACGAACGACGGCACCCACATCACCATCGCTGGGTCGAACGACATGGGAACCCGCACCGCGCGGCCGCCGGCAGTTGCCACCACTCCCCCGTACAACGATGCGGCCACGTTGTCGGCGTGGCGTTCGAGTTCCGTGGTCAGTTGCAGCAACTCCGACAACGCCCCGGTCAACAGTTCGGGGTCGGCGCCGTGGCGTTGTGCGTGCGCAGCGACCGCCCCACCGACCCGCACGGCTCCGCTGAAGCCCATGCCGCGGCCCATGGGGATCGTCGAACGGACCCACAGCGAACCCTCGCCGCCGTTGCGGCGGAAGGCCACGGTGGCCGGATGGTGCTCGTCGGCGACTCGCAAACCTTCGGGAGGTTCCCCGAGACCGACCTCCGCGTGCAACGCCAACGCCATGCCCAGGGTGTCGAAACCCGGGCCCAGATTCGCCGACGACGCCGGCACCCTCACCAACATCAGTGGCCGAACTCCTCGGCTGCCTGCTGCGAGACGGCCACGAACCGGTCGAGCGTCTCCGCAGCGCGGCCCGAATCAATTGCGTCCACCGCGAGCACGAGACCCTTCTCGAGCGAGTCGGCATCACCTGCCACCACCAGCGCGGCGGCGGCGTTCAGCACCACGATGTCGCGGTGCGCACCGTGGTCACCGGCCAGCACCCTGCGCACGTGGGCGGCGTTCACGTCGGGCGTGCCGCCGACCAGTTCGTCGGTGATGGCTGGTGCGAGGCCGAGGGCCACGGGGTCGACCGTGAACGAACGCACGGCACCGTCCTCGAGTGCCAGCACGGTGGACGTGCCGGTGGTGGTGAGTTCGTCGAGGCCGTTGCCGTGCACCACCCAGGCGCGCTTCGAGCCGTGCAGTCGCAGCGATGCCAGCATGCGTTCGGCAACCTGCGGGTTCGCCACGCCGATCAACTGGTGTCGCACCCGGCCGGGGTTCGCCATCGGCCCGAGCAGGTTGAACACCGTGGGAATGCCGATCTCCTTGCGGCTGGGGGCCGCGAACCGGAACGCCGGGTGGTAGCGCGGCGCCAGGCAGAAACCGATGTTGGCCTGCTCCACACACTGCAGCACGGCCTGCGGCGAGAGTTCGACGGCCACGCCGAGGGCTTCGAGCACGTCGGCGGTGCCGCACTGCGAACTGGCGGCTCGGGCGCCGTGTTTGCACACGGGCACGCCCGCGGCAGCGGTCACGATCGCCGCCATCGTGCTGACGTTGATGCTGTGACTGCGGTCGCCGCCGGTGCCGACGATGTCCATCGCCCGGTCACGCAGGTCGGGCGGCAGCGGCACGGTGGTGCAGGCCTCGAGCACGGCATCGAGGAGGCCCGAGATCTCCTCCTGGGTCTCACCCTTGGCGCGCAGGGCCACCACGAAACCGATCAGTTGGGCCGCCGTGGCCTCACCGGCGAGGATGGTGGCCATCGCCGTGCGGGCATGGCTGGCAGGGAGGTCGCGACGCTCCAGCAACTCGCTGAGGAGTGCCGGCCAGCCGCCGAGTTCGTCGAGTCCGCTCACGGCCGACAGGTTATGCCGAGACGTGGCGCTGCGAACGGGCCGTTATGCGGAACGACGGCGCTGACGGATCATCCGTCGACGCTCGCGCTCGGTGGCGCCACCCCACACGCCGGCTTTCTCGCGCTGGTTGAGCGCGTACTCGAGGCAGGCCACACGCACGCCGCATTCCGCGCACACGGTCTTGGCCTCCATGGCCTCGTCCTCGTCATCCGGGTAGAAGATGCCGGGTTCCAAGCCCCGACACGCCCCGAGTTGCCGCCACTGAATCTCTTTGGCCGACACTGCTGACCCATCCCCCACTGTGGTGCGTCGAACCGGTTCCCCGGTTCATGCACGAGAATAGGACTGCCAAGCAGTCCTCCGCCAGAGGCAATTTCGGGTGAATTCGCGCTGAATTGTCGACCTTCGGCGCGATTCAGCCACGCCCGGTGAGATCGGCGGCCAACTCCTCCACCGTGAACGGGGCGAGTTCCACCACCTCGAGGTAATCGGGATGGTCGACGGCCAGCGCCACGCCCTCGGCGAACGCGGCCACCTGCTGCGGGGTGAAGCGGAACTCGATGAAGTGCACGGCGGCGGTGATGGTCTCGCGGGTCAGTTGACTGGCGTGCGATGCCTCGGGCGCCGAGCGCACCTCGCTGCCATCGGGCAGGCGGAACACCAGACTGCGCTCGATGCCCACCAACTTCGGCAGCCACTCCCGCATCTGGTCCTCGTTGGTCAGTTCGAGGAAGAGCGTGGCGCACAACTGGCCCGGGTCGGGCACCATCGGGTTGTAGACGTCGAGTTCCTCCTGGATGCCCTCGTCGGTGAAGATCTTCTCCACACGGGCCATCTCCTGCACCTGCCAGCGCATGGTCTCGCGGTTCTCGAACACGAGCGACAGGATCGTGCCGAGGTGCACCCGGCGGCGGCGCTTCAGTTCGATGATCTGCTCCCGGAACTGCTCGCGTTCGCGCTCGTAGGCGCGGGCGTCGGCGATGTCGTCGATCGTCAACTTCGTCATCGCTCGCCCTCCTCGGGGATGCCATAGGCGCGGGCGACCAACTGCAGCGGGTGCATCGGCACCTCACCGGTCTGCTCCGTGATGGCGGTGTTCGCCAGGTGGCAGTCGCCGGCCACGACGTCGCCGTCGGCACGACGGATCTCCTCTGCCAGCTTCCCGGCGATGGGGATGCTCAGCTCGGCGTTCTCGGCGCGCAGGCCCCACATGCCGTCGATGCCGCTGCACTGCTGCACCAGCTTCACCTTGGCACCGGTGAGCTTGATGAGGTCGCGGCTCTTGAGGCCGATGTTCTGGGCCTTCAGGTGGCAGGGCGTGTGGTACGTGACGGTCTGGGGCACGAAACCCGTGAACTCGGTGTCGAGCGACGAACCCTCGGCCTTGTGCACCTTCATCAGGTACTCGGCGGCGTCGAAGGTGTGCTCGGCGACCAGTTTGGCGTCCTCGCCGCCCACGTAGTCGACGTAGTCCTTCTTCAGCAGGTACCCGCAGGTGGGCTGGGGCACCACGATGTCGCGGCCCTTGCGCACCGATGCTGCGAGCGCCTTCACGTTCTTCTCGGCGACCTTCGTGAACTGCTCGACGTCGCCGCTGTGCAGCCACGGGGCGCCGCAGCACGAGGCACCCTCGGCGAGCGAGCACTCGATGCCGTTGCGCTCGTAGACCTTCACGAGGTCGTGGCCGATCTGGGGCTGCTGGTACTCGACGAGGCAGGTCGGGAACACGGCCACGCGGCCCTGGCGCTTGGCGATGCGCACCCTGGGGCGCTTCTTGAACCAGGTGCTGAACCGCTGGCGGGCGTATGGGGGCAACAGGCGCACCGACGAGACGCCGGCGGTCTTCTCGATGGCCTTGCGCACCAGCGAGCCGGTCTTGGCGCCGATGGCGCGGTTGGCGACCGGGGCGGCGACGGTGGCGGCCTTGCCCATCAGGTCGGTGCGCCCCATCACCGCGTTGGTGGCGCGGTCGCGCAGCGAGACCTGCTTGTTCGCGTGACGCATCGCGTCGGCCCGCAGCATCAGCCGCGGGAAGTCGAGCGCCCACTCGTGCAACTCGGGGATGTAGGGGCAGTTGATGTAGCAGAGCTTGCACTGGAAGCACTCGCTGACCACCTGATCCTGCTGGGCAGGCGTCAGGCGACCGGCGTCCTGGTCGTCGTGCTGGTCGATCATGTCGAACAGCGTCGGGAAGGACGTGCAGAACTTGAAGCACAGGCGGCAGCCGTGGCACAGGTCGTAGACACGGGTGAGTTCGGCGCGGACGTCGGCCTCGTCGGTGTACTTCGGGTGCTTGGGGTCGTAGATGATGCTCATGGCGCCTCAGGGGTGTGCGGGTCAGTGCGGGAAGGAGAACCGCCGGGGGCGCGGCCGAGCGGCCGCGCCCCCGGACGGACGACGATCAGAGGGCGTCGAGGCCCTGCTGGAAGCGGCCGGCGT
>JBJTXX010000217.1:0-1223 GCA_046082485.1 Actinomycetota bacterium | reverse complement strand
CTTCCGCTTCCGTCTACCAGGGACGAGTCAGCGAGTGGTACTTGGGATCGGTGTTGCCCTCGGCGAGTGCCTGCGCCACGAGGACGTCGATCGCGATGCCGTTCTCCGCGTGCATCATGATCATGGAACCGTTGTTGGTCGCGGTCTGCATGGCCTTGAGGATCTGGCCGTCGTCGCTGTAGAACACGCCGGGGTAGGCCATGAACAGCTTGAAGCTGCTGATGCCCTCGTGCTCGGTGAGGTACTTCATCGCCTTCAGCGACTCGTCGTCGACACCGCCGATGATCTGGTGGAACGCGTAGTCGATGCTGCAGTTGCCCTCGGCCTTGCGGTGCCACTCGGCGAGGCCGTCGTGCACGTTCTCGCCGTAGCGCTGCACCGCCATGTCGACGATGGTGGTGGTGCCACCCCATGCCGCAGCGTTGCTGCCGGTCTCGAAGGTGTCGCTGGCGAACGTGCCACCGAAGGGCAGTTCCATGTGCGTGTGCACGTCGATGCCGCCGGGGATGACGTACTTGCCCGAGGCGTCGACGATCTTCGACATGCCTTCCTCGGTGAAGTAGCCGGGTGCGGCAACCGCCGTGATGGTGCCGTCGGTGATCAGCACGTCCAAGGCGATCACGCCCGTGGTACTGACGACCTTGCCGTTCTTGATGAGCATCTGGGCCATGGTTCCCCCTGGGAGCGTGAAGGGTGGGTGTCGGTGTGCAGTCTTGCCGAACGCGTCGTCAGCGCGCGACGAGTTCGTCGTACGCGTCGGGGCGGCGGTCGCGGTAGAACGCCCACCGGTCGCGGACCGTGCGGATCTTGTCGATGTCGAGGTCGCGCACGATGAGCTCGGGCTCGTGGGGGTCGCCCACCTCGCCCACCATCTTGCCCTCGGGGTCGACGAAGTAACTCTGACCGTAGAAGTCGTTGTCGCCGAGTTCCTCGATGCCGACACGGTTGATGGCGCCGACGTAGTAGATGTTCGCGACAGCCGAGGCCGGCTGCTCGAGGCGCCACAGGTACTCGCTGAGGCCGCGGCTGGTGGCCGACGGGTTGAACACGATCTCGGCGCCGTTCAGGCCCAGTGCACGCCAGCCCTCGGGGAAGTGGCGGTCGTAACAGATGTAGACACCCACCTTGCCGACCGCAGTCTGGAACACGGGGTATCCGCCGGTGCCGGGGGTGAAGTAGTACTTCTCCCAGAAGCCCTTTGTCTGGGGGATGTGCTGCTTGCG
>JBJTXX010000216.1:0-25500 GCA_046082485.1 Actinomycetota bacterium | reverse complement strand
GAGCGCTACAGCGTGGTGCAGTTCTGCCACCCCACGCCGTGGACATTGCTCAGCCCGCTCGCCTCGTGCATCACGCCCGAGCACCCGCAGCGGTGGTCGGGGATGATCAGCGCCGACGCGCTCGACCTCGTGTTGTACGAGATCAACCTCATCGAACACGGCCGTCGGGTCAGCTGAGCAGACGGCGATGAGCGGCACCCCCGACACCTCCGACGCACCGCGCCCGCGGGGCGGGTACACCGGTGACGTGGTGGTGGCCGTCGACATCGGCGGCACGAAGATGGCCGCCGGTCTGGTGACGATGCAGGGCGAACTGATCGACCGCGACCAGATGCCGGTCGACCACGACCTGCAGCCCGAGCAGCTGTTCGCCGGTCTGCGTGAACTGATCGACCAGCAGATGGAACGCGCTCGCGACCACCACCGGCTGCGGCCTGCAGCGGTGGGCGTGGGCTCGGCCGGGCCGATCGCCCGCGACTTGGAGACCGTGTCGCCGATCAACATCCCGGTGTGGCGCGGCTTCCCGTTGCGAGAGCGTCTCGTGCAGGCGACCACGCTGCCCGTCTTCGGTGACACCGATGCGAAGGCGCTTGCGCTCGCCGAGGGCTGGCTGGGGGCGGCGCAGGGACGCAACAGCTTCCTGGCGATGGTGGTCAGCACCGGGGTCGGCGGGGGGATCGTGCTCGACGGGCAACTGCTCGACGGTGCGGAGGGAAATGCGGGTCACGTCGGCCACATCATCGTCGAGCCGAACGGCCGACGCTGCGGCTGCGGCGCGCGCGGTTGCCTGGAGGCAGAGGCGTCGGGTCTCGCCATCGAGGCCATCACGGGTCGGCCGCCCAGTTCGCCGACCTACGAGATCATGCAGCGCACCGGGCGACTGGTGGGCAGGGCGGTGGCCAGCGTGTGCAACCTGCTCGACCTCGACCTGGTAGTGGTGGGTGGTTCGGTGGCGCTGGGTTTCGGGGCCACGTTCTTCAACTCTGCACAGGAGACCCTCGACGAACACGCCAAGTTGTCGTTCTCGCGGGGTGCGCGCATCACGCCGGTGCGGCTCGGTGACCGGGGCCCGCTGATCGGTGCGGGAGCGGTGGGTGTGCGCGGGCTGCTCAGGTCGCACCGCGCCGTCAGTTGACTTCGTTCTAGTCTGCCCGCGTCAGTCACCGACCGGGGGGGAACCACGTGACGAAGATCCGCAGTACCGACTCATCGAACATGGACGACCAGCGCGGCCGCGGCGGCCGTGGTGGCGGAGGCGGAGGCGGTGGGTTCTCGATCCCGGGCCTCGGCGGCGCCGGTGGTGGTGGCGGCGGACTGCCGGGAGGCGCGCTCGCCGGAGGCGGCATCATGGGCGTGCTGGTGCTGCTGGCAGCGATGTTCCTTCCGCAGTTGATGGGCGGCGGCGCAGCGCAGTCGGTCACCGCGCCGGAGGGTCCGAGCAGCAACAAGGCGTGTGTCACCGAACTCGAGCAGATCGTGTGCGGCGCCACGAACGACACGCAGGCCTACTGGACGAAGGCGCTGCCGAAGTACTTCGGCGTGCAGTACCAGCAGACCAAGACCCGCCTGTTCGACGCCCCGATCCAGACCGGCTGTGGCCGGGGCAGCCCCGAGACCGGCCCCTTCTACTGCCCGGCCGATTACCTCGTCTACATCGACCTCGGTTTCCTGCAGCAGATCGAGAAGCAGTTGGTCGGCGCCACGAGCGACCTCGCCGAGCAGTACATCGTCGCCCACGAGTACGGCCACCACGTGCAGAACTTGCTCGGCACGAACGCCAAGGTGCAGCAGGCCTCGAAGCGCAACCCGTCGAAGGCGAACCAGTACTCCGTGGCGCTCGAACTGCAGGCCGACTGCTATGCGGGTGCGTGGGTCGGCGATGCCAACCGACGGGGCCTGCTCGACAGCCCGAAGGAGATCGCCTAGGCCATCGCCGCGGCCGAGGGCGTGGGCGACGACCGCATCCAGCAACAGACCCAGGGCCGCATCGACCCGGAGAAGTGGACGCACGGTTCGGCCGAACAGCGCCGCACGTGGTTCCTGCAGGGTTACAACAGCCTCGACCCGACGACCTGCGACACCTTCCGCGAAGTGAGTTGACCGCGACGTCGGTCAGTGGCCGTCGCTGAAGCGGCGGTACACCCACTCGAGTGGCCCGGTGCCCACCCTCGCCGCCCAGAGATTGGCCGCAGCCACCGCCACCACCCAGTAGCCAGCGGAGAACAGCAGTGCCGTGGTCAATCCGTCGGCGGGAATCCACTCCAGGCGGTCCACGAGCAACAGGAAGACCAGCGCGTGCAGCACGTAGAGCGTGAGCGTGTTGCGGCCAGCGACGGCCAGCATGCGCGTGACGCGGTTCGTCGACGTCGCCTCCGCGACGGCACCGACCAACGCGACGGCGGTCATCGCCACGCCGAGGGTCGTCAGCGAGTAGAGGATGCCGCGGTCGTAGGGGGCCACCGAGCGAAGTTCAGCGGCCCACGGCAACACGCCTCGGAGCAGGTACCCGCCCGCGGCGCACAGCACCCCGGTGAACGCGAGCCGGGACCTTGCCACACCGTCGAGCGGCAACCGTCTGCCCACCACGATCCCGATGCAGAAGAAGAGCAACCACGGCAGCAGTGGGTGCGTGCCGCGCGCCCCGACATCGACGAGCAGGTCCCACGGTGAGGTGGTGACGCCGGCGTCGGGTCGGGTCGCCCAGTCGTTGGTGAGGCCGCTCGTGGTGCGGTCGAGGGTCCACCAACGCAGGCCGGCGGCGGCGACGGCGGCCACGACACCGATGCCGATGAGCCACCGATCGTGCAGGGTGAACAGTGCCGCAGCGATCAGGAACAGCGCGCCGTAGTACAGCAGGATCGTGCCGGGCCAGACCCAGTTGAAGAAGTAGCCGAAGGTGAACAGCAGCACTCCTCGGCGCACCAGCACCCATCGCACCCGACCGGTCTCGGCGTCGTCGCCGGTCGCGCGGCGCGCCAGCAGCGCCACGCCCATGCCCGCCACCATCACGAAGGTGGCGGCGAATCGCGTCGACAGTGGGCCGCGCCATGGGTCGAAGACCCTGCCGAGGAAGTCGGTGCGCCGGTCTGCGCCGCGCAGCACCATGTAGCCGTAGTAGTTCATGACGCACACGCCCACGAGGGCCAGCGCCCGGGTGACATCGAGGTCGGGCCTGCGCTCGCCGGTCGGTGAACCGGCCAGGTTCATTCCCACACCACTTCGTCGGCGTGCACCGCGATCAGCGGACGCTGCACATCGACCATGTCGCCCACGTCCGGCACGGGGTGGCCGTCGTGAACCACGACCAGCGAGGTGTGCATGTGCGGGGGTTCGAGCAGGGTCAAGCGTTCGCGGCCGAAGTGGAAAGGGCTGCGCCGCGCAGGGTCCGGGTCCTCCAGCGGGGCCACCCCCGCGGATGACCCAGCCCCGATGGCGACGAGTGTCCCGTCGAAGGGAACGCTGGCATGGCGGTAGCCGGCGACGTCGCCCTGGCGTACGCGTCGCGCGTCGAGCACGCTGGCGCCGAGGTGCACGAACGGCCCCCTCGGCACGCCGTGCCACAACGCAGTGCCGACGCGGATTCGCATCGGTCGCCCCGGGTGCTGGCCGACGAGCGTGTGGAACGAGGTGGGGGAGAGGTGGCTGAGCCACAGGGGCGCGTCCGCGGCGAGGTGCGGCAGCCAGTCGGCGACCTCGGCGAGCCGCGAATCGTCATCGCCCGCAAGCGGCAGGTGCAGCCCGAATGCGTGCACGCGAAGCCCGGCCGCGCCGACGGCGGCCAACAGGTCGGGCAGTTCGTCGACGGTGGCGCCGTAGCGGCGCATCGAACTGGCGAGCTTCACGATCACGCCGGCGCCCGTCCCGGCGAGCACCCGAACGTGCTCGGTGCGTCCCACGGTGAACACGGCGTCGCGGGCCGGCCGCTGCAGCGCGGGTGTCAGCACCACCGGTGTGACGCCGGAGGGCACGTCGTGCAGTTCGTGCGCGGAGCCGACGCACACCTCGTCGGCCAGACCGGTGGCCACGGCATGCAACGCCGGCCGCCCGAACCCGTAGCCGTTGCCCTTCACCACCGGAATGAGGGCCGGCCCATAGGCAGCCGCGACGGACCGCACGTGTTCGCGCCATGCCGCTCGCTGCACCGTCAGTCGGAGGGTCATCGGCGGCCACGGTACTCGTCGGGCGGGAAGTGGTCACGGAGGGGTAATTCCGACTTGTCTGATCGGATTTGTCCGGGTAGCGTGTGCCCATGCGTTCGAAGTGGTTCGGCTTCCCCAATCCGGTCAACGAGACCTCCGCCCGCCTGGTGGCCACCGGCGCCGTGCTGCAGGGCGTCGCCTATCTCGTGACCCATCAGTGGTGGTTGCTGCTGCCGCTGGCGTACGGCTTCCTGGCGCGGGTGCTCTCCGGCCCCCGTTTCAGCCCGCTGGGGCGCTTCGTGACCTCGGTCGTCACGCCTCGACTCGGCAACGTGCAGCACCGCTTCGTGCCCGGCCCCCCGAAGCGCTTCGCCCAGGGTGTCGGTTTCGCCTTCAGCGGCGGTGCACTGGTGGCCGTGGCCGCTGGCTCTCAGGCCGTGGCCACCGTGCTCGTCGCCGGACTCGTGGTGGCGGCGACCCTCGAGGCAGCGTTCTCGTTCTGCCTCGGCTGCATGGTGTTCGCCCGCCTGATGGCGTGGGGCGTGATCCCCACGTCGGTGTGCGAGGAGTGCAACGAAATCAGCCGTCGCCTCGCAGCGGCCACGTCGTGAACTCCGGCAGCAACGCCTCTGCGTTGCGCTGACGGATGACTCCCTGCCACACACCGACCGCGTAGGCGCACTCGTCGAGCAGTCGGGCAGGCAGTTCCACCACCGGCCGGGCCGAACCATTGCGCACTGCGTCGACGACGCTCGGTGCCACCACCGCTGCCATCAGGGCAGCGCGGCTGCGTGGCACGAGCACTGCTGCGACGACTGCGAGGGGCCACCACACGCGCGTGACCGCGGCAGCCAACTGACGGCCTGCGGCGAGGTGGCCGAATCCTGCCAGGCGCACTGATTCCATCGGTGGCAGATCGCGCAACCTTCGAGCCAGCGCTGCTGCCGTGCCACCGGCGAGCAGCGCGGCCAGCACCGGGCGCCGTGCGGCCAGCAGTGCCCACACCGCAGCGCTCCACGCACTGCAGCGCACCGGCGCGAGGGCGCCGGGAGGCCGCGCAGCGAGTGGTGCGGCGGACCTGCCGTACGCGGCGCGTTGAGCCGCGAGGTCGCGCCACGAGGCCCTCGGTTCGTGTCGCACGACCGAGACAGGCTCGTAGCGGCAACGGTGACCGCTTTCCACCAGCCGCCAGACGAGGTCGACGTCTTCCCCGACGCGCATGTCGTCGTCGAATCCCCCCACCGTTCGCAACACGTCCGCCCGGCAGAGCAGCGCTGCCGCCGGGACATACGACACCCGCGAGCCGGCCGACACCCTCGCCGGTTGCTCGCCGAGGTCGAGTGGGCTGTGGTGCTGCTCGTAGGCGGCGACGTGGCCGGTGCCGGCGGCCCCGGCCACCCGTGGCGCGACCAGAGCGACCCGTTCATCGGCGAAGTGGGGCAGCAGCGCGTCCATCCAGTCGTCGTCGGCTGTGACATCCGTGTCGAGGAAGGCGACGAGCGATGTGGAGACCTCGGCGAGGCCGGCGTTGCGCGCCACGGCAGGGCCACCGTTCCAGTCGAGTCGCAGCAGCCGAACGTGCGGCGGCGTTCCGTTCGGCAGTCGCAGCGGAGGAACCGAACCGTCATCGACGACGATGGTGCGCGCCGACGGCCAGGACTGCGGAAGACGTGCGTGTGCAGGGATGACCACCGTGACGTCGTCGTGGTCGTGGGGCGACGCCGGGTGCACCGGATGCAACGCGCCGGCGTCCACGAAGCGGTCGAGCATCCGTCGCACGGGCTCGGTGTCGGGGTGATCGGCGTGCTCCGCGCGTTCCAGCACCTCGGCCCCACCGGCCGACACCCGGAACAGCCGCAGTGGCGAACCGGCCAGTACGACTCGGCCCTCACCGGGTTGCCGCCAACTCGGGTCGCGGCGGAATCGTGTCAGGGGCGCCATTCGTCGACCGCCGCGACGAGGTCGATGGACAGCCGGGTCAGCAACGTGCGCCCATGGGTGGCGTTGGCGCGCAACGGGTCGCCGAGCACACCGTTCCGGCTGACTGCCGCCACGCCGCCCGAGCGGAGTTCGTCGACGATGTCGGCGAGTGGGGCGGTCACGCCGAGTTCGGCGTGCCGCATGCGGACGAGATCGGGGGCGATGGCCAGCATGAGCGACGTCTCGGTGTGGCCTGCGTGGGCGTCGCCGCCGGGCACCCGGGGCCACCACGCCAGCACGCGTCGACCCTCCGCGTGCAGCACCTGTACGGCACGCTGCACCGGCCCGCGGTTGCCGCCGTGACCGTTCACCAGCACCACGCCCTCGCTCCAGTCGGCGCTGCGAACCAACTCCAGCACGACCTGTTCGAACACGTGCGCGCCCAGCGACAACGTGCCGGGGAAGCCTTCGTGCTCGCCGCTGGCGGAGATGGCGAGCGGTGGCGTCACCAGCACGTCGCCCGGTTCGTACTTCTCGGCGAGACCCTCCGCGAGCGCCACGGCGATGCGGGTGTCGGTGTCGAGCGGAAGGTGCGGGCCGTGCTGTTCGCACGAACCGATGGGCACCACCAGCAAAGCCGGGCGACCCCGACGCCAGTGATCGGTCCAGGTGGTGTCGCCCAGGCTCGCACTCATCGGCGCATCATTCCCCGAGGTGACCCCACTCGCGTAGGGCCTGCACGATCCGGGCTGCGGCTGCGGCTGGTTCGAGCGTCAACTGCTCGCCGCGTGCCGCCGCAGCGGCGCCAGCGTCGGTCAGCACCCTCAGCCGCTCGAGCGGGCTCTGCCCCGCCGGTGGCGGCAGTGCACGTGCCCTCGGTCGGTAGGGGCGCACGATGAACTCGGGCTGCTCGACGGGTGCGGAGGGCGCGACGACCTCGATGGGCGCGGAGGCCGCCGCTCGCACGGCTGGCAGCGAGGCCCGACGCAACCGGGCCGTTGCACCCTCCACGCTGATCACGGCGGGAGCGCGCACCGCGAGCACCTCTCGCCAGCCGCCGTCGAGCCGCCGTGTGGCGTGCACCTCACCGTCGCCGAGTACGGCATGGATCACGCCGAGTGCCTGCTCCGCGCCGAGGTGGGCGGCGAGGAAGGCAGGCACGGCACCTGCCCCGAGGTCGAGCGAGTGGTCCCCGCACCACAGGAACGATGCGCCCACCACATGGTGGGCGATCGCCGCGGCGACGTCGTGGCCGGCAGTGGTGATCGGTGCATCGATGCGCACGGCCCGCGCTGCCCCGCACGCCAACGCGTCGCGCAGGACGCGATCGGCGCCGGCGGGCCCGAGCGTCACCGCGACGACGGTGTCGCCCAGTGCCTGCGCCTGAAGCAGCGCGAACTCGAGTGCCGCTTGGTCAGCGGGCGACATGCCGGAGAACCGCGCGTCGTCCGGCTCGCCGGGGTGGCTCACCCACTTCAGGCAGGCAACGATGGTCACGGCGTCACGTCCGCCGGAAGACGACGCCGTGGCCGCCCTCGGGGTAATTCCACGAGATGGCGCCCTCGCGATTGCAGACCATGTAACAGGTGCCGCACTCGAAGCACTGCTCGTAGTTGAACACGATGCCGCCATCGCTGGTGGGCACGAACAGGTTGGCCGGGCAGGCGATCACGCAATGGCGGGTGCTGCAGTCGCGGCACACCGAACCGTCGACCTCGATGTGGGCGCGGTGGTGGACGCGGAACTCGGCGGTGTCCATCCGCTCCTGGAACGTGATGCTCTGGTCGCTCATCCGAAACTCCTGAAACCGGTCCACCCGTCGCGCAGCAGGTCGCGTCGGCGCACCCCGGCACGGCGGCGTTCCTGATCCAGGATGCGGCGCAGCCCCGGCTTGGGGTGCGGGTTGTCGACCCGGAACATGCGCTCCACCACGTTCGCCACCATCTCGGGGTAGAGATGCTGCACCCGATCGCTGAGCACCAACTCGGGTGCCCTGCGCAGCCTGCGGTGATCGCGCAGCACGAACGTGTCGCTCAGTCGGCGGTGGTAACCGGCCAGTCCCTTGGCGCCGGTGTCGCCCGAGCGCACGGCCTCGGCAGCGGCCTCGCCGGCGTACATGCCGCTGGCCATCGCGAAGTTCACGCCCTCCAGCCAGATGCCGGCGGCGAGGCAGAGTGCGGCGGCATCGCCGGCCACCAACATGCCCGGGGTGGTCATGCGCGGCATCATCGACAGACCGGCCTCGGGGATGAGGTGTGCGCTGTACTCCTTCAACTCGGCCCCTTGCACGAGCGGGGCGATCGCCGGGTGCTGCTTGAGCCCGGCGATGACCTGCTCGGGGCGCAACTGTCGGGCCGTCAGCTTGGGCAGCTTCAGCACCACCCCGACCGCGAGGGTGTCGAGCCCGGTGTAGAGGAAGCCGCCACCGTTCACGCCCGACGTGCCGCCGAGGATCTCGATGTCGACACCATCGCGGTCACGGACGGCGAACCGCTCGTCGATCACGTCCTTCGGCAGGGCAAGTGTCTCCTTCACACCGAGGGTGAAGTTCTTCGCCTCGGTGTGGGGGTAGAGCCCGGCCTCCTTGGCGAGGAAGCTGTTCACTCCGTCGCACGCGATCACCACCGGGGCGCGCACGTCGCCATCGGGCCGATCGGTGCGCACGCCCACCACGCGGCCATCGGGTTCGCGGATCAGGCCCACGACGGTGGTGTCGGTCACGAGTTGGGCGCCTGCGGCGACGGCGTGACCCGCCAGCCAGTTGTCCCAGTCCGGGCGGTAGGCCGTGGCCCCGTTGTAGGGCGGTGCCGACCACCGCTGACTGCGGAAGTCGACCGTCAGCGCCTGGGTGTCGGTGAGCAGCATGGTGCTGCGCCGGGTCACCCAACGTTGCACCGGGGCGTGTTCCCACCAGTCGGGGATCAACCCGTCGAGGATGCGCGGGTACACCACGCCGCCGTACATGTTCTTGCTGCCGGGGAAGGGGCCGCGCTCGAGCAGCAACACGTCGAGACCCGCACGGGCGGCGGTGATCGCTGCGCAGGCACCCGCCGGGCCGGCGCCCACCACGACGACGTCGACATCGGTCATGCGCCACCGCTCAGCAGTCGTTCGAGTTCGTCGAGGGTCTCGTTCGCGTCGGCAACGATCGCCAGGTCGGCGATCTGCATCATCGGGCAGTGACCGTCGGTGTTCACGCTCACGATGTGCTCGGGGTCGCCGAGCCCACTGGTGTGCTGCACGGCACCGCTGACACCGAAGGCGAGGTACAGCCGCGGGTCGACGACCACACCGGTCGTGCCGATCTGGCGCTCGTGGGGCACCCATCCCCGGTCGGTGAGCACGCGTGTGGCGCCCACGCTGGCGCCGAGCGAGCCACCGATGCGTGACAACTGCGTCATGCGCTCGGGCCCGTCGAGGCCCGCGCCGCCACCGAGGATGCGCGGTGCCTCGGCCAGGTCGATCGTCGCCGGGTCGGGGGGCTGCACCTCGAGCACCCGCGCATCGCGCGCCGGAGTGTCGGCGGCCGCCACCGTGCCGACCGCATGCACCGCCGGTGCTGCGGCCCCGGGCTGCGGTGCAGCACCGCAAACCCCCGGCTGCAGGGTGGCGACGAATCGCGGGGCGGGCGTCGTCTCGTGGATCTGCAGGCCGCCCTGACGGGCGAGTTCCACCCGTTGGGGACTGATGCTGACGGCGCCGGCGAGCAGTGGCCGGTGCAGCAGCGCTGCCAAGCGGGGCGCAAGGTCGCGGCCGTCGGGTGATGCCGGCAACACCACGACCGGTTCCTCGGAGAGCAGCGGCGCGAGCGTGTCGGCCCACGCGGCGGGTCGGAAATCGCCAGCGTCCACCAGCTGCAGCGATGTCGCGAGGCCACCGAGTTCGGCGGCTGCGGCGCTGCAGCCGCGACCGATCAGCACGGCCCGGCCGGCGCATTCGGCGACGGCCTCGTCGCCACCCGACGGCAACCGGCCGTCACGCACCACCAGCACTGCGATCATCGGCTGCAATCTAGGTCGCAGTCACGGTCGACGCCCCACGCTGACGGGGGGCCGAAGGTGGCGAACCGAAACGGACGTGCGCCCGGTGCGCCACGCAGGTCGTGTGCCGGATGATGCTGCCGAACGGCGCATCGCGATGTGCCCACTCCCGAAGGGTGGCCGCGTCGGGCGGTGCCGACGGGAGGAACCATGTCCATTCGACGACGATCGCTCGGCTCGTCACTGTGTCGCGCGGCAGTGCTGTGCGCGGGTGTCGTGCTGTCGGGTTGTGCGCTGCCGCCCGACTGGGCGCCCCGGCCCATCGAGGCGCCCGGGACCACGTCGGTGGCCCTCACCATTCCGGCGACGGGCCCCGCCACGTCGGCGCCCGAGGCGACGTCGAGCACCTCCACCTCGCTGCCGGCGCCCGTGGGCCCGAGTCTCTCGGCTGACGGACCGTGGCATCCGGTGGCCGCCGCCCCCGGGGTGACGACTGCCGGTCTGGCCTACGAGTTGCTGCCCGGGCTCTGGGCGCACCTGCCGGTGGAGGAAGACGTCGCGGGTGGTGTGACCTGGACGCTCACGCAGCCCGACGTGCCGCTGGTGGAGGCGTACCTTCAGGCACGACGGGTCTTCTACCTGGCCACCGAGTCCAGTCCGTTCCGGCTCGACGACCCCGGGTGGCGACGCTGGTACGGCGACGCAGGCGCGGGCTTCGCCGCCTTCCTCGCCCCGCGAGATGCCCGGGGCGAAGTGTTCGCCCGCGAGCAGGGGGTGGTGCTGCGACCGGTGGTGCTGGGCGAGCAGCGCACCGAGACCAGTGGCATCGTGTTCGACTGCATGCTCGACGGCGGCGTCTGGCGCCTGCCCGATGGCCGCTTGGGCAGCGACAGCGTGGTGGGCGTGGTGCCCACCGGGGTCTCCACGGTCGTGTCACTCGTCGACGGGGCGTGGCGCATGGGTCACCTCGCCTCCCAGCCGGAGGCCTGTGTATGAAGCGGTTGCTGCTGATCGGGGTGGTCGCGCTGCACATCGTGTCGGCCGTCGCCGCACCGGCACGCGCCGGTGGGGGCGTGTCCGAGCCGACCGTTCCCGTGCTGGTTCCCGGGGCTCGCGTCGTCGATGTCCGCAACGGCGAGGGTGGCCTCAGCCGCTTCACCACCATCCCGTCGAACTCGTTGTTCCAGACATATGGCGGCAGGTCGTCCACGTGCACGTTCACGTCGCCCTTCGGGGGTGTGACCTCCGACGGTCAGCGTTATCAGCCCGGCCAGATCGTGCACAGCAAGCGGTGGATCTTCATCGAGGGCCTGCCCGAGGCGATCGGCGAACCGAACGTTGCCGACCCCTCGCAGCAGCGCGGTCCGCTGGCGACGGCGGTGCGGTGGTTCACCGTCTTCTGCGACACGGTGAACCACTTCGTGGCGATCATCAGCGTCACCTCCAGCGACCCGTTGCTCGATCCTCGCTCGCGCATCTCCCAGCTGTACAACGGCCTGCTGCTCGAACGCCCGGCGGTGGCCGCCGACCCGGTCGTGCAACGGTGGGGAGGTGCGATCACCAGGTTCCCGGTGTGGCTCGCGGTGCAGCCGTCGGCGTGGCGAGTGCAACGATCGAACGCTGCGGTGTGGCGCGGCTGGACGATGTACCTGGTGGCAGTGCCAGTGTCACTCGACTTCGTGGTGAGGTTCACGGCCGACACCAGCCGCCCCTCGGGGCCCTTCGGCGGCACCGTCGCCTGTGTGTCGCCTTCCCGGCCGGGCACCGCGAGCACTGCAGGTTTCCCGCGTCGGCCGGTGCTGCCTGCGCAGACCGCCCCGGGGGTGAACGGTCCCTGCACCTGGACCCCGGGTGGGCCGGGCTCGGTGACGGTGCAGGCACGCATCACCTATCGGGTCACCTTCTGGGCGAACGGCTACACCGAGGCCCTGCCCGACTACCAGTGGACGAGCGTTCCCGTGGTGTGGCCGACCGGCGAACTGGCTGCCGTCAACTCGAACGCGTGAGCGCGCCGGGGCCTCGGCGTGACGGCCCGACAAGGCATTCGAAGCAAAGATGGTTGGAGGGTCTCCGACCACAACCGGACACCGGCGCCGGTCGACCCGGAACATCCTTGATACCTGCGATCGAGATCGGCTAGACCCGCGGTCATGAGCATCGCCGAAGAGCCCGATGTCCGCGTCGTGCACACCGCTTGCACCCTCGACTGCCCCGACGCGTGCTCGTTGGCCGTGACGGTCACCGACGGTCGCATCACCGACATCGATGCAGGGCCCGAGAGCCGGTTCACCGACGGCTGGATCTGCGCCAAGGTTCGTCGTCATGCGAAGCGGGTGTACGCGCCCGAACGCGTGATGACGCCACTCATCCGCACCGGGGCGAAGGGCACCAGCGAGTTCCGCAGCGCTTCGTGGGACGAAGCACTCGCCCTCGTCGCCGAGCGGGTGAAGGCCACGATCGCCTCGAAGGGGGCCGACGGCGTGGTGGCCTACACGTACAACTCGTCCACCGCGGTCGTGGAGTCCGACAGCGCATCCGAGGCCGTCTTCGCTGCCATCGGGGCAACGGTCGTGACGCACACGATCTGCGGGTACACCAACGCCGAGTCATGGAAGTCGGTCTACGGGGCGATGCGTTCCGCTGCGCCCGACGACGTGTTGCACAGCAAGCTGATCGTCATCTGGGGTGCGAACCCCACGGCGAGCAACACGCATTTCCCGCCACTGGTGCAGCAGGCACAGCGCAACGGGGCCAAGGTGGTGGTGATCGACCCGCGGCGCACCCCGATGGCGGCTCGTGCCGACCTGCACCTCGCCATCCGGCCGGGCACCGATGCGGCACTCGCGTACGCGATCGCGAACCTGTGGTTGGGTCACGGTCACCTCGATCGGGCGTTCATGGAGGCCCACGCCGAGGGTGCGGAGGAATACCTGGTGCACGCTCGGGTGTGGTCGCTGAACCTCGCCTGTGAGGTCACCGGTCTCGACCCCGACGACATCCAACAACTGGCCCGCTGGTGGGGTTCGACGAAGCCGACGATGCTGCGCATCGGCTGGGGTCCGGAACGCAACGAGAACGGTGGTGCGGCGTGCCGCGCCATCCTGGGTCTGCCGGTGCTGGGTGGGCACTTCGGCGTGCGTGGCAGCGGCGTCATCGGTGCGCTGCGCGTTCGACCTGCTGACGGGTGTCGCCGTTGGCCCGCCGAGGCGCTGAACGGTCCGGCGCGGCGCGAGGTGCCCATGCACCAGATCTCCCAATGGATGGCCCCCGGCTCGGATGACCCCTGCGAGGTGCTGTTCGTCCAGGGAGCGAACCCAGTGGTGACGTGCCCCGACACGCACGCCGTGATGGCTGCGTTCTCGCGCAACGACGTGTTCACCGTGGTGCACGAGCAGGTGCTCACCGACACCGCCCGGTATGCCGACGTGGTGCTGCCGGCCACGACCTCCTTCGAGATCGACGACGTCGGCGCCAGCTACGGCAGTTTCGCCGTGCTGCCGGTCCGCGCAGCGATCGCGCCGGTCGGGGAGTCACGCTCGAACGACCAGTTCGGCTGGTCGCTCGCCGCGGCGCTCGGCTACGACTGGCAGCCCTCGTCGCCCCTCGATGCAGTCGACGACCCCGGCCCGCGTGAGGCCGACTTGCCGTCGCTGCAGTTCGTCGACACCATCCCGTTCGAGGGCAGGGCCCGCCTCGTCGACCCCGTGCACGGTCTGCCCACGTGGCACGAGGTGCCGCGGGCCGAACACTGCTCGTTGACCCTCATCTCGCCCGCCTCGGCGAAGTTGGTGAACTCGATGTTCGGCGAGTTCCAGAGTCCGGCGCCGTTGCTCTTGATGCACCCGGCGGACGCCTCGGCCCGTGGGCTCTCGGATGCGGACAGGGTGACGGTGCGCAACGAACTCGGAGCCATCGAGGTGCCGCTGTCGGTGACCGACGAGATCCGTCCCGGCGTGGTGCTGATGACCAAGGGGGCATGGCTGCGCCACCACCCCGAGGGTGTGGGCGTGAACGCGCTCATCCCCGCCACGGGCGACGCTCTCGTGAACGGTGCCTGTTTCAACGACACGTTCGTCGAGGTCGTGCGGGCGCGCTGAGCGCGGCTCACATCACGCCCAGCACCCAGCCCTCCTCGTGCAGCACGTCGGCGTGCCGCAAGGCACCGGGCGGGTCGAACAGGCGGGCTCCGGCCTCGATCTGCCGGGCGAGGAAGTCGGCAAGTGCCACGACCTGCCGAGCGTCGCGAACGGGGTGGTCGACGGCATCGACCTCGGCGGTCGGTGCGAGGGTCGTCCAGGTCTCGGCGATCACGGCGCGGCTGCGTGCGCCGCGCCACGGGTCACCGGTGGTGCCGGTCTCGATGGGCCACACCACGACCCGGGTCGGCATCGCCCTGCGCAGTCGCTGCGCGACCGGGATGAAGGTGAGGGCCTGGCTGCCCACGCTGCCCACGCCGAGCAACTGCCAGGGCGATGCGGGGCGCATGCCGAGTTCGCGCAGAGCGGTCTCGCTGCGGCGGAACCAGGGCAGCACAGGGTCGACGGGCCGTCGGACGGGCAGCCAGTCGCCGGAGTGCGCGGGCGGTGCGCCCCAGAACTGCGGCGAGCCGATGCGACGGTTCAGTTCCGCCGCCACCGCCCACCGGTTGTTGCGGTTGCGCTCGTCGTCGGTCAACTGCCGCTCGAGGTGTTCGCAGATGGCGTTCCATGCGGCGACGCCCGCTTCGGTGCAGAGTCCCGCGGCGCGCGCCGAGCCGGCGGGGTAGGCGAGCGCCACGTCGACGGCGATGAGGGTGCGGCCGGGGGAGCGGCACAGTTCGGCCAGCAACGCCTCTGCCTCGCGGCGGGTGCGCGGATTCACGAGGGTGGTGCCGTCGCGTGTGCGAGTGCACACCCAGATCGAGTCAGCGCCGTCCTTCGGCGTCGCGGCGGAGCTCCAATCGACCGTCACCACACGGTCGGGAGGCGGTGTCACCTGCGGTGCAGGGTGACGGAGATGCCACCGTCGGGCCGCAGGAGGATGAGGCGGTCCCCCTCGATGCGCGCCGTGACCGAGTTCTCGAAGGCGGCGAGCAGAGCGGCTTCCTGCTCCATCACCGACGGTCCCTCGGGCTCCTCGTCCTCCCCGCAGAACCGACGTGTCGACATCAGCGGCCCGATGCGCACCGAGTCGCCGTCGGCATCGAACGCACCCGAGAACGAGTTGCACCCGGCGAAGCCGTTCACACCCTCCTCGTCGAAGTTCACCACCAGTTCGCCATTCACCGACATGACTGCCTCGCGTGCGGGGAAGTGGAGACCATTGACGACCCACGCGCCCCCGAGGCCGACGGTGCCCTCGGCGCGGAACTCCAGCAACACGGAGCCGTCCGCATCCAGCAACGCCAGGGAGTCGTCCTCGATCAGCGCCCCCACACAGTCGGAGAGCAGGCCGAGGTAGTCGGCCTCGGCCTGCATGGCATCCTCGTCGCAGGCCATGCGCGTCGACATCACCGGGCCGATCGAGAACGCGCCGCCGTCAGCGGTGTACGACGCGCTGTAGCGGTTGCAGCCTGCATAGCCAGCGGTCGTTCCCTCGGCGAAGGCAATGCTGATGTCGACACCCGCCGGGGTGTCGACAGGGGCGATGAGTGTCCAGGAGGTCCCATCGAGACGGTCGGTCATGGGGTGCATCTTCGCGGATTCGGCGCCACCGTCGGGTCAGGCGACCTCGGTGGCCGCCCCCGCGAACTGTGCGTTGTAGAGCGTGAAGTAGGCGCTCCGACGCTGCAGCAGTTCGAGGTGCGAGCCCTGTTCGACGATGCGGCCACCGTCCATCACGAGGATCGTGTCGGCGTCGCGGATGGTCGACAGGCGGTGGGCGATCACGAAGCTGGTGCGGCCACCACGAAGGCGGGCCATTGCCCGCTGGATCAGCACCTCGGTGCGAGTGTCCACCGAACTGGTGGCCTCGTCGAGGATGAGGATCGACGGGTCGGCGAGGAAGGCGCGCGCGATGGTGAGCAACTGCTTCTCGCCGGCGCTCACCGCCGTGCCCTCGTCGTCGAGGACGGTGTCGTAGCCGTCGGGCAGCGAGTGCACGAAACGGTCGACGTAGCAGGCCCGGGCCGCATCGAGGATCTGCTGCTCGGTGGCGGAAGGATTGCCGTAGGCGATGTTGTCGCGGATGGAACCGTGGAACAGCCAAGTGTCCTGCAGCACCATGCCCATCTGGCTGCGCAGTTCGGACCGTGGCATGGCGGCGATGTCGCGACCGTCGAGCAGGATGGCGCCATCGTCGAGTTCGTAGAACCGCATCAACAGGTTCACGAGCGTGGTCTTCCCGGCGCCGGTGGGGCCCACGATCGCCACGGTGCGACCGGGTTCGGCGACGAGCGAGAGGTGGTCGATCAACGGCACGTCGGGGCGGTAGCGGAACGACACGTCGCGGAACTCGACGCGACCGCGCTCGGCGGTTCCGGTGACGGCACCCTCGTCGGTCTCGGGCGTCTGCTCCGGGGCATCGAGCAACTCGAACACCCGCTCGGCGGAGGCAACGCCCGACTGCAGCACGTTCACCATCGAGGCCGTCTGGGTGAGGGGTTGGGCGAACTGGCGCGAGTACTGGATGAATGCCTGCACGTCGCCGAGGCCGAGCGTGCGGTTGGCCACCTTGAGACCGCCGAGCACTGCGATGGCGACGTAGTTCAGGTTGCCGATCAGCACGGTTGCGGGCTGGATGCAGCCGCTGATGAACTGCGCCCAGAAGCCGGCATCGTGCAGTTCCTGGTTGGTGCGGTCGAACTGGGCGCGTGCCTCGCGTTGGCGGCCGAACGCCTTCACCACGGTGTGCCCGGTGAACGTCTCCTCGACCTGGGCGTTGAGTGCACCCGTGTGCCGCCACTGGGCGATGAACCGGCCCTTCGAGCGTCCGGCGATCTGCTTCATCACCCAGATCGACAGCGGCACGCTGGCGACGGCGACGAGTGCGAGTTGCCACGAGATCCAGAGCATCATGGCGATCGTGCCGAGGATGGTCAGCACGCCGGTCAGCAGTTGGCTGACGGACTGCTGCAGGCTCTGCGACACGTTGTCGATGTCGTTGGTGACGCGGCTCAGCACGTCGCCCCTCGCCTGCGAGTCGAGGTAGCCGAGCGGCATCGCGTGCAACTTGGCCTCCACGTCGTCGCGCAGGCGGCGCATCGAACGCTGCACCACACCCGACAGCAGCCACGCCTGCGCGTACCCCAGCACGTAGCTGCCGAGATAGAGCGCCAGCGCCAGCACGATGGTGGCGCCGAGGGCCCCGAAGTCGACTCCCTCGCCGCCCTTCATCCGCCGCACGAATCCCTCGAAGACGAGGTTGGTCGCGTGGCCGAGCACCTTCGGCCCGCTCACCACGAGCGCCACGCTCACCACCGCGCAGACCAGGACTGCCAGCAAATTCGGGCGCTCGGGAGCGAGCCGTTCGAGCAGGCGGCGGGTCGCTGCGCCGAAGTCCTTCGACCGTTCGGTGGGCACGCCGACCGTGTTCCATCGGCCGCCGCGCATCTCCTGCGCCACGTTCGTCGAGGTGGCGGGCTTCTGTTGCTCGGTCACGGTGCCCTCCCCGCTGCCTCGTCGGCGGTCAACTGCGAGCCGACGATCTCCTGGTAGGTGGGGCAGTCGGCCATCAGTTCGTCGTGCGTGCCGAGCCCCATCACCTCGCCGTCCTCGAGCACCAGAATGCGGTCCGCGTGACGGATGGTGCTGACGCGTTGGGCCACCACCACGACCGCTGCATCGACGACGTGCGACGCCATCGCCGCCCGCAGCCTGGCATCGGTGGCCATGTCGAGCGCGGAGAACGAGTCGTCGAAGAGGTAGACATCGGCGCGGCGCACCAGTGCCCGAGCGATCGCGAGTCGCTGGCGCTGCCCACCCGACACGTTCGAGCCGCCCTGGGAGATCGTGGCATCGAGGCCGCCGGGCATCGCACGCACGAAGTCGGCGGCCTGCGCGACCTCCAGCGCCTGCCACAGTTCCTCGTCGGTGGCGTCGGGCTTGCCGAACCGCAGGTTGCTCGCCACGGTGCCACCGAACAGGTACGGCCGCTGGGGCACGAGGCCGATGCGGTCCCAGAGCAGTTCGGGGGCCAGTTCGCGCACGTCGACACCGTTCACCAGCACGGCACCGTCGACCGCATCGATCAGCCTGGCGATCAGGCCGACGAGTGTGGTCTTGCCCGAGCCCGTGCTGCCGATGACCGCCAGCGTCTGGCCGGCCTCGCACCTCACCGTCACGTCGGAGAGCACCGAGTGCTGGGCGCCCGGGTAGCGGAAGCCTGCGTTGCGCAGTTCCACGGAGGGCCGCTCGGTGAAGGTGGTGACCGGCGCCGCGGCGGTGGCGATGGAACTGGGCGTGTCGAGCACCTCGTTGATGCGTTCGGCGCTGACGCTCGCCCTCGGCACCAGGGCAGCGATGTAGGTGGCCATCATCACCGACATCAGGATCTGAGTCAGGTACTGCAGGAATGCGATGAGCGCACCCAGTCGCAGCGTGCCGTCGTCGACGCGGTGACCGCCGAACCACACCACTGCCACACTCGAGACGTTCACGACGAGCAGCGCGGTGGGGAACATCAGACCCATCAGTCGGCCGCCGCGCAGCGCTGTGCTCGCCAGGCGTTGGTTGTCGTCGGAGAACCGGTCCGTCTCGAACGGCTCGCGCACGAATGCGCGGACCACGCGGATGCCGGTGATCTGTTCGCGCAGCACGCGGTTGAGGTCGTCGATGCGTTCCTGCATCGTGCGGAACGTGGGCACCATGCGCGAGATCACACTGCCGATGCTGACGACCAGCACGGGGATCGCCACGGCCAGCACCCACGTGAGTTCGACGTCCTCCTGCATCGCCATGAACGTGCCGGCGACGGCGGTGATCGGTGCTGCGATCAGCATCGTGCACGTCATCTGCACGAGGGTCTGCACCTGGCTGACGTCGTTGGTAACGCGTGTGATGAGGCTCGGCGCCCCGAAGTGGGCGACCTCGCGTGCGGAGAAGTCGGTGACCCGGTGGAACAGTCCGCCGCGCACGTCGCGGCCGAACCCGGCGGCCACCTTCGAGCCGTAGTACACCGCCAGCACCGACAGGGTGATCTGGAAGGCGGTGATGACGAGCATCCAGATGCCGTGGCGCCAGATGTATCCCGTGTCGCCGGTGGCCACGCCCTTGTCGATGATGTCGGCGTTCAGCAATGGCAGATACAGCGACGCCACCGACTGCAGGGCCTGCAACACGACCACCGCAGCCAGAGCACGTCGGTATCGGCCGAGGTGGGTTCGCAGCAGTCGGATCAGCATTCCCGAGCATCTTGTCCGCTCGGCACGAGCGGACACGAACCGGATGCAGGCGTTAGCGTCGCCTCGATGGAGCATCGGCCCCTGCCCGAACGTGTCGACGCGGTCGTCGTGGGTGCCGGGCTTGCTGGTCTGGCTGCGGCGCGTGTGCTGCACGAGGCCGGTCGATCCGTGGTGGTGGTCGAGGCATCCGACGGGGTCGGTGGCCGCGTGCGCACCGACGTGGTCAACGGGTTCCGACTCGACCGCGGCTTCCAGGTGTTGCTGACCGCCTACCCGGAGGTGCAGCGCCAACTCGATGTCGAGGCCCTTCGACTGCGGGCGTTCCTCCCCGGCTCGCTCATCTGGACCGGAGCGCGGCTGCACGCGGTGGGCGACCCGTTCCGGCGGCCCTCGATGCTGCTGCCGAGCGCGACGGCACCCATCGGCTCGCTGCCCGACAAGTTGCGGATGGCTGGCGTGCTGGGCCGTGCCCGCGGTGCCGAGCCCCGTGCGTTGTTGCGCGGCGCCGACGTCAGTACGGCGACCGCGCTGCGGGAACGCGGCTTCGGCGAGAGAATCATGCAGCGTTTCTTCCGGCCATTGCTCGGCGGCATCCAACTCGATGCCGACCTCACGGGCAGCGCCCGCATGTCCGACACGATCCTGCACTGTCTGGCCGCAGGAGAGTCGGTCGTGCCGGCGGACGGCATGCAGGCCATCCCCGACCAGATGGCTGCCCGGCTTCCCGGCGGCTGCATCCATCTCGGCTCGGCCGTGGCGGAGGTGCACCCCGGCTCGGTGCGGCTGTCGGACGGCGGGACGGTGAAGGCCACGACCGTGGTGGTCGCCACGGAGGGTCCGGCTGCGGCGAGGTTGCTGCGCGGTGCCGGGCACGAGGTGCGCGACCCCGGAAGTCGCCCCGTGTCGTGCGTCTGGTTCGATGCGCCGAGCGCGCCGATCGACCACCGCCTTATCGTGCTCGACGGTGTGGGCACCGGCCCGGCCCTGAACGTCGCAGTGATGAGCAACGTGGCGCCCGAGTACGTCACGGACGCCGCTCCCGAGGGGCATTCGCTGGTCGCGGCGGCGTGCCCCGGCGATCACGTCGGCACGGATCTCATCGCCGAGGTGCGCCGTCAACTGGGAGGCTGGTGGGGTCCGCAGGTGCGGGACTGGTCGGTGCTGCGCGTCGATCACATCGCCCACGGCCAGCCCGACCAGCAGCCACCGTTCGCGCCGAAGCGCCAGCAGGTGCTCGGTGAGGGCCTCTTCGTGTGCGGCGACCACCGTGACACGCCGAGCATCCAGGGCGCGATGTTCTCGGGCCGTCGGTGTGGCGAGGCTGTCGTGCAGGTGCTCGCCGCCGGGTGACGGCGGCGATCGGGGCGGTCGGGCCATACTGGTGCATGCCTCGTTTTCGGTGTGCCCTCCCGATCGTCGTCGCCGCCGCCCTGCTCGCATCATGCGGTGACAACTCCACCGGTTCCGACATCACGCTCGCGTCGGCGAAGAACCCCGATGGCAAGTCGTTCGACCTGAAGGGCGCCTCCAACATCGTCATCCCCGAGGGTGCTGCCCTCGTCTTCTCGTTCGCGTCGACGGCGATGATGGTGAAGGGTGCCTGCAACGACATCACCGGTGTCTATGCCATCGAGAACAATCGACTCGCCGTCGACCAGTTGGTGCAGACCGAGCGCGCGTGCGACGCACCGTTGATGGACGTCGACAGCGAGATCGCGGCGTTCCTGATGACCAAGCCCGCCTTCGTCTATGCCGGCAACACCGTGGTGCTGACGGAGGGGGAGAAGGCACTGACCATGGTGGAGGCCGTGCCCGTGGTCGACGAGCCGTTCGAGGGCACCAAGTGGAAGGTCACCGGCACCTTCGAGGGTGATGCCACGCAGAGCCTCGACACCGAACCCGCCACCATCGTGTTCGAGGCCGGCACGGCGCAGGTGTTCGCCGGGTGCAACAACGGCAGCGTGACCTACGAACTCGACGGCAACCGCATCACCTTCGGGGCATTGGCCCTGACCAAGATGGCCTGTGACGAGCCGGCGATGAAGCTCGAGGCCACGGTCTCGGCGGTGCTGGCCGGCGAGAAGGAGTTCGACATCTTCGGCCCGAAGCTCACCATCACCGACCCCGCCGGCAGTGCGGCGCTGCTGAAGGGCCTCGACTTCGTCGCGGTGTAGTGCGGCCCGCCGTCAGGTGGCGGCGATGAACGCAGCGATCACTGCCGCCAGCTCGGGGCCGCGGTCCTCCTGCAGGAAGTGTCCGGCGCCCTCGATCGTGACGTGCGGCTGCCCCGCGGTGCCGGGCACGCCGCGAAGGAACGCCCTGGCGCCGCCGGCGGTGACCGGGTCGCGATCGCTGAACGTGCACAGCACCGGCTTCTCGAAACGCGACAGCACCTCCCATGCGGCCACCTGGTCGGCATGGGCCGGGTCGTCGACGCCCGTGGGCACGAGTGACGGGAAGATCCGTGCCCCGGCCTTGTACGAGTCGTCAGGGAACGGGGCGTCGTACGCGGCGATCACCTCCGGTGCCAGATCGGTTTTGCAGCCGCCGTTGACGATGCCGCCGATCGGGAACACGGGCGACTGGCGCGAGAACTGCTGCCACTTCAGGAATGCCTCGGTCGGGGTGCCCTCGCCGGTCGGCAGCCCGGTGTTGCCCACGACGAGGCGGTCGAAGCGGTCGGGTTCGGCGGCCACCAGACGCAGGCCCACGAGGCCGCCCCAGTCCTGACCGAAGAAGGTGATGTTGCGCAGGTCGAGTTGCTCGAACAGTGTCGCGCGCATCCAGTCCACGTGGCGGGCGTAGGTGTAGTCGGCCTGTTCGGTGGGCTTGTCGGAGCGGCCGAAGCCCACGAGGTCGGGGGCGACGCAGCGGTGCCCCGCCGCCACCAGCACGGGGATCATCGTGCGATACAGGAAGCTCCAGCTCGGCTCGCCGTGCATCAGCAGTACCGGTGCTGCATCCGCGGGGCCCTCGTCGATGTAGTGCACCCGCAGTTCGCCGCCCTCGCCGTCGGCGATCGTGAGGTACTTGGGCTCGAAGGAGTGGCCGGGCAGGTCGGCGAAGCGTTCGTCGGGGGTTCGCAGGGCTTTCACGTTCGTTCGTCCGTTAGCTGGGTCAGATGGATCGGTCGGGGGAGAGCAGAGCAGTGAGCGCCTCCGCGATCGCGGTGGCGGCCGCGCTGCGGGTGAGGCGTTGGTCGTCGCGCAGCAGGCGCCACGACTCGAACGAGGCGACGACATCGGCTGCGGCCAGGCGCCCGGCGGCGGAGCCTGGCGGCATCGCCTCGAGTTCCTCGGCGAACAGCGTGGCCACTTGGCCGCGCAGGAAGGCCCGGCCCTCGGTGAGGCCGTCGGCCACCACCAACTGGAACGGGGCTCGCAGGCGCGAGACCGTTGCCACCGACTCGATCGCCTCGAACAGTTCGGCACGTTGCTGGACGAGGGCCGCAACCCTGTCGGGGAGTGGCTGGCCCGGCTCACTGCCGATCGGCACGAGGTGGCGGACCGCCTGCTGCTGCTGGTCGATGGCAGCGCGGCACAGGTCGTCGACGTCGTCGAAGTAGCGGAAGAGCGACCGCGCCGACACGCCGGAACGGGCTGCGATCTCGTCGACCGACGGGGCGAGGTTGCCCTCGTGGTAGAGCTCGAGCAGGGCCTGCACCACGGCGTCGCGGTTGCGGTCGCGCCGCAGTCTGCGGCCGTCGGAGTCTGCAGCGGGGGTGTGGCTCACGTCGGGCACAGTAGCAGCGCAGCCCGACAGTTGACAGTTGGTGTGCCAATTGTTCAAATGGCCTGATGACAGCTCCTCGCCGTGTTGCACTCGTCGCCGATGCCGGCTTCTACGTCGGCCCGCCCATCGCCCGCCTTCTCGCCCGGCGCGGCCACGACCTCGTGCTCGGGAACCCGGCGGACGGTCTGGTCGAGGAACTCCGATCCCTTGGTTCGCAGGTCGAGGTGGTCGATGACACACGCGACCTCTCGAAGCCCGACACAGCGGAGCGTCTGGTGCAGGCGGCACTCGACCGCTTCGGCGCGCTGCACTCGGCCACGGCGTTCAGCGGTAGGGTCATCACCGGCTCGTTCCTCACGTCGTCGCTCGACGACCTGCGCGCAGCCGAGCGCGGATGCCTCGAGGCGCCCTACCACTTCCTGCGCGCCGTGGTGCCCGCCATGGTGCAGCAGGGTGGGGGCCAGGTGCTGGTGCTGACCAGTGCCGCCGGGGCCCGGCCCACGCCCAACGCGCCGCTCTACTCGGCGGTGCGGGCGGGAGCCACGATGCTCGTGAAGAACGTCGCCGCGGAAGTCGCCCGGCACGGCGTGCAGGTGAACTCCATCGGCACGAACTTCATGGACTTCCCCGAGTTTCGCCGGGCCGCCGGCGCCGACGACCCCGAGGTCAGGGCGCGCATCGAGGCTGCGGTGCCCCTGCGCCGGCTCGGCACCGTGGAGGAGTGTGCGTCGTTCTGCATGCCCTTCATCGACGGCACGAGCGGGTTCACCACCGGCCAGTTCGTGGCCTACGCGGGCGGTTGGGTGTGACTCGCTGACGGTCACCGACAGCAGGTGACCAAGTGCCGTTCAAGGCGGCACACCCGCCTGCCGATAGACCTCGTGATGTTCGAAGGCGGGATGGCAGGAGCAAGTGCGACGGCGCTGGCGGCGGACCGACGGTCCTCTGCGCAGCGGCTGCTGTCGGAGGCCGCTCGCCTCGAGGTGATGGCCGCCGACGAGCGCCGGGTCGCTGCCGAACTGGCGTCGCTGCCGGCCTCCTACTCGATCCTGCACGATCTGCTGGTGCCCGGCCGCGAGGCGTCGTTCGACCACGTCGTGGTCGGCCCGGGCGGGGCGTTCCTGGTGGTGTCGCACCGTCACGACTCGGAGCTCGCGCTGCGGGACGAACAGTTGTGGGCGGGCGACGAGGCGCTTGCTCCGGTGTTCCGCGACATCCGCGACGATGCCGACCTGCTGGCCGAGGCCCTGGGCACGCCGGTTCGCCCTGTGGTGGCCCTGTTCGGTCCGGAACCCGATGCCGAGGTACTCGACGGAGTGCTGGCGCTCGAGGATGTCACCTTGTGCACCTCATCGCGTGTTGCCCGGGCGATCAGCCGTGGTTCGCACACACTGCTTGCCTCACGTGCGCTTGCGGAGGTCTCCGAGCGGGCACTGCCGCTGCTCACCTCGCCCTCCACCGTCGATCGCAATCCCGAGTCGGCCGTCGCGCAGAGCGACAGCCGGCCTCCTTCCGTCGGCCCGGCGATGATCGTGGTGCCACCGCCTCCGGTGGTGCAGGCCGAGTCGCAGGAACTGCCGCTGCCCCCGGACCCGGCACCGGCCGGTCGGGTGAGGGACACTCGCTCCGACAGGGGCCAGGCGCGCTCGGGGTTCGCGGCGGCCGCACTCACGGTGCTGTGCCTCGTGGCGTTCGCCGCCGGCAGCCTGATCCGAGTGCTCTCGACGAGCTCCCCGACGGGGGCGGAGGGTCTCGACAACATCGCGCGTGCGTCGGCGACGACTCACCTGTGGGTCGATCACGGCACGCCGAGGGCTGCCGCGAGGGGCGAAGCCGTGCCGATGCCCGAGATCGACCTCCGTGCCGTCTGCCCGGTGCCGGGCGGCGGATGGCAGGTGGCGCCGGAGTGGACGCAGGCCGCCGGCGTGGCCTCCTTCGAGGTGGAGGCACAGGGGTTCGACGGAACCTGGACGAGGGTGGCCACGGTGCCGACCTCGCAGGCGCAGGGTGCAGCGTTGCTGCGTCTGGCGCCGGGTTCGGTGGCCAATCTCCGCATCACCGCGGTGGCGGCCGACGGCCGTCGCAGCCAGCCGGCCGATGTGCAGCTGGTGACACCTGCCGAGACCTGCTGAACCGGTTCGCGGGGCCTCCCGACGGCCGGCCCGCTCCGGCGCGGAAACCCGTCCCGTTGGCCGATGCCGCCGGTAACATCGATTCTCGTGCCTGCGGCCGGTTCGGTCGCTGCGCGCCCCCACGACGCACGGAGAGAGCAGAACGAAGATGGCCAAACGCGAGTACCCCCTGGAGCGCACCCGCAACATCGGCATCATGGCCCACAGCGACGCGGGCAAGACCACCACCACCGAGCGCATCCTGTACTACACGGGAAAGAGCTACAAGATCGGTGAGG
>JBJTXX010000215.1:0-2836 GCA_046082485.1 Actinomycetota bacterium | reverse complement strand
TTTTTCCCCCCCCCCTTTCCCGCCTTTCCTCTTTCTTCCTCTCCCCCCCCACGACTGGTGGCCGGCAACGTGCTCATCGCCGTCGGCACACTGGTGCTCAGCGGCAGCGGCTCACTGGCTGGCAGGCTCGGCAAGGACAGGGCGTTCGCCGTCACGCTGCTGGTTGGCATCGTCGTGTTGTTCACCGGGTTCGTGGTGGCTTCCACCCGACCAAGGGCACACGGCGGTCGCGTCAGCTGAGGGTGTGGCGCAGCAGCTTTCCGCTGACGTTGCGCGGCAACTCGTCGACGAAGAGGATCTTCGACGGGCACTTGTAACGAGCCAGGTGATCGAGGCACCAACTCACCAGCGTGTCCTCGTGCGCCGTGGCGCCGGACTCCAGCACCACGAAGGCCTTCACCGCCTCGCCGGTGTGCGGGTGCGGCACACCGACCACACCAACCTCCAGCACCGCAGGGTGCTCGGCCAGCACTTCCTCCACCTCGGCGGGGTACACGTTGAAACCCGAGACGATGATGAGGTCCTTGGCCCGGTCGACCAGGTACAGGTAGCCGTCGTCGTCGGTGACGGCGATGTCGCCGGTGCGCAACCATCCGTCAGCGGTGAGCACCCGGGCCGTCGCCTCCGGTTCCCCGAGGTAGCCGAGGAACACGTTGGGGCCCTTCACCCACACCTCGCCCGTGTCGCCCCGCAACGCATCGTCGCCGTGCTCGTCGACCAGACGCACCTGCATGCCCTGCAGGACCTGCCCGACCGACCCGATTCGCTGCGGCAGGCCGGCGGACGACGTGACCACCGGCGACGCCTCGGTGAGGCCGTAGCCCTCGCGCAACTCCAGGCCGAAGCGGTCGCGCAGGCGGCGCATGGCTTCCTCGGGCATCTTCGCCGCACCCGTCAGGGCCAGCCGCACACCGGCGAAACTGTCGGCCGGGGCCTCGTCGAAGTGGCTGAACGCCAACCACAGCGGCGGCGCACCGGGAATGACCGTGACGTTGCGCTCGCGGATGGTGTCGAGCGCCGTCGACGGATCGAACCGCTGCACCAGCACCACCGTCGCACCACAGTGCAACGACAGGCCGAGCACCACGTTCAGGCCGAAGATGTGGAACATCGGCAGCACGCCGTACACCATGTCGCCGGGGCCGACGACGGTCGCCGCCGACAGACCCTGCTCGATGTTCGACATCAGGTTCCCGTGCGACAGCATCGCCGCGCGCGCCGAGCCGGCCGTGCCACTGGTGAAGATCAGCACTGCCAGCGAATCGGGGGCGACGTCGACCACCGGTGAGGGGTCGGCGGTCAGCAACTCCTCGAAGCCGAGTTCGGCACCGGCCACGGTGCCGGGCTCGGTTGCCACCACGGCCTGCACCGACGGCACGTCGGCGCGGTCGATCTCGCCCCAGGCCGCTGCCGCCACCGGCTCGACCACCACGACCTTGGCTCCCACCGTTGCGATCTCACGCTCGATCTCCGGGGCCGGGCTGGTGGGGTTCAGCGGCACCACCACTGCGCCGAGGCCCAACGTGGCGAAGTACATGTCGACGAAGAAGCGGCCGTTGCCGCACAGCAGCGCGACCCGATCCCCTTCTCCAACGCCCAGCCGCACCAGACCACCGCGCACATGGGAGATCTGGTCCCGCAACGCTCCGTAGGTGGTCGGTCGGCCTCGACTGAAGATGGCCACACGCTCCGCCGGATGCGGATCGATGATGTGCGCCAGGTTCACTGCGGGACCCCCTTCTCGCAGAGCCGACACTAGTGCGCGGGCGAGGTGTTCAGAGCCGCAGCAGCGACACGATGCCGGCCGCGAGGATGATGAGCAGCAACAGGCCGAGGGTGAGCGTGGTGGCGGGACGCATGAATGGCACCCTACCGATCGGTGGGGCGACGCAGCACGACGGGGCTGGTGACTCCGGCCCCGCCGCCTTCGGCGAGCGGCGAGAGCGTGATCTGGTCGCCGGTGGCGACCGCCAGTTCCTCCGCCGCGGAGCGCCGGTCGAGCACCAACGCCAGCATGCCGTGCGGGTCGGCCACCAGCCCGAACGAGCCCGGCCCCAACAGGGAGGCGTCGCGCACCAACTCGGCCACGCGCACCGCCTCACCCACCGTCACCGAGAGCCGCGAGCCCTGCGGCGGCGCCCACGGCAAGTCGTCGGGGCCGACGTTCAACTGGACGTTGCCGACGTGGTCCACCCACAGCACCTCGGCCGACACCCCTCCGTCGGCAGCATCGCGAGGCAGGGGCACCACACCGGGCAACAGCGTGTCCGCATCGACCAGTTCGCCGAGATCGGTCAGTTCGCCGCCGTTGCAGAGGTGCGCGGCCGCCGGCGCCATCACGTCGCGGGGAAGGAACAGCGCCCCGGGGCTCTGCAGTTGCAGTTCGGTGTTCGTGAGCAGCACGGCCCGGTCGGCACCGCCAGCCATGGCCACCGCCGGTGCCAGCAGACCGTTGTCGGGTCCGATGAGCACTCCTTCACCACCGGCCACCTCGATGGCCACCGCCGGGCGTTCGCCGGCCGTGCGCGCATCGACCGCCGCCAGCACGACTCCCGACGGCACGTATCCGATCGCCCGTGCGAGCGCCAGGCTGCCGGCCCGCACATCGAAGGGCAGCACGTGATGCGTGAGGTCGACGACGATGGCGTGGGGTGCCATGTCGCGCAGCACGGCTCGCACCACGCCGACGGTCTCGTCGACGACGCCGAGGTCGCTCAGGAACGAGACCGTCTGGAACCGGGTGGGCATGGGCGCAGAACCTAACGGGAAAAACGCAGAGGGCCGATGCCAACCCCCCGATGGCACCAGCCCTCTCCGGCGCTGCCCCAGTGGGGCG
>JBJTXX010000214.1:0-5981 GCA_046082485.1 Actinomycetota bacterium | reverse complement strand
GGTCGAGGTCGGTCTCGCCGCCGTCGTCGGTGACGAACACCTCACCGTGCTCGAGGCGCTGCGTCAGATGCGCAGCGATGTCGGGCGCGACAACATCTGCTACATCCACGTCACGCTCGTGCCGTTCATCGGGCCGTCGGGGGAGCAGAAGACCAAGCCGACGCAGCACTCGGTGACCGAGTTGCGCAGCCGTGGCATCCAGCCCGACATCATCGTGTGCCGCAGCGAGGCACCGCTCAGCGACAACCTGAAGCGCAAGATCAGCAACCTCTGCAACGTCGACGAGGACGCCGTGGTGAACGCGGCTGACGCGAAGAACATTTACGAACTGCCGCTGATCCTCCACGACGAGGGCCTCGACACCGTGGCGCTGAACGTGCTGCGCCTCGATGCTCCGATCGACCTGCAGCCGTGGCGCGAGTTCGTCGACAAGGTGGAGGCCGCCACGAGGCCGGTTCGCATCGGGCTCATCGGCAAGTACGTCGACTACCAGGACGCCTATCTGTCGGTGGTCGAGAGCATCAAGCACGCCGGCTTCCACCACGGGGCGAAGGTCGAGATCGACTGGATCCAGGCCGAGGAGGTCGAAGGCCTCCTGGCCACCGCTCGTCTGGGCGACCTCGACGGCATGATCATCCCCGGAGGCTTCGGCGACCGCGGTTTCGAGGGCAAGGTCGCCGCGGCCGGGTATGCGCGTGAGAACGACATCCCCTGTCTCGGGATCTGCCTGGGCCTGCAGGCGATGACCGTCGACTTCGCCCGCAACGTGATGGGGCTGGCTGGTGCGAACAGCACCGAGATGGATCCGAACACCCCGCATCCGGTCATCGACCTGATGCACGACCAGCGCGACGTGAGCGACAAGGGCGGCACCCAGCGGCTCGGTGCCTACTACGCGATCCTCGAACCCGGCAGCAGGGCCTTCCGGGCCTACGGCGAGCCGGTGGTGAGCGAGCGCCACCGTCATCGTTGGGAACTGAACGCGACGTGGAAGCCGCGCATGGAGGCGGCCGGGCTGCGGTGCAGCGGTCTGTCGCCGGATCGACGCCTCGTCGAGTTCATCGAACTCGACGACCACCCGTTCTGGGTGGCCACGCAGGCGCACCCGGAGTTCAAGAGCCGTCCCGACCGCCCGCACCCGCTGTTCCGTGAACTCGCGGCGGCGGCGCTCGCACGTCGTGAGGCTCGCTCGCCGGTGCTGCGGGCGGCTCCGTCGGTCGCGTGAGCAGGTTCCGCCATCTCGGCGACCGCTTGGTGCACCAAGGCTACATCTGGCGCGTTGTGGTGGGTTCGTTCGAGGACCCCAGTGGTGAGCAGTTCACCCGCGACATCGTGCGTTCGCCCGGTGCGGTCGCAGCGGTGCCACTGCGGTTCCGGGGCGATGGAACGCCGTACGTCACCCTGGTGAGTCAGTACCGTGCGCCGCTGGACCGGTCCGTGGTGGAGATTCCCGCAGGGATGCGCGACATCCCCGACGAACCGACCGAGTTGACCGCAGCCCGCGAACTCGTCGAGGAAGTCGGCCTTGCTGCCGGTCGGCTCGAACACCTCGTCGACTTCCACCCCTCCGTGGGCATGACCGACGCCGTGCTGAGCGTGTTCCTCGCGACCGATCTGACCGAGGTGGCCCGTGACACCCACGGACCGGAGGAAGCGCACATGGAGGTGCTCGAGGTCGATCTGGCCGAGGCCGTCGAGATGGTCGTGCGTGGAGAGATCCATGACGCCAAGACGGTGATCGGACTGCTGCTCACCGAGCGTCGCCTACGCGGGGCCACTGGTTGATGACCGACTCCCTGCCGGTGGAGGACTTCCTCGGCTGGATGGCCACCGAGAGAGGGAGGTCGGCGAACACCCTCGCTGCCTACCGCCGCGACCTTGGGGGCTACACCCGATGGCTCGCGGAACACGGCTTGAACCTGAGGACGGTCGACCGGACGGCCCTCGACCGGTTCGTGAACGACCGGCGCTCGAGTGGCGCTGCTCCGGCCAGTGTGGCCCGGCAGTTGGCGGCGATGCGGATGCTGCACCGCTTTCTCGCAGAGGAGGGCATCCGGCCCGACGACCCATCGGCAGACGTGGAGGGTGTTCGCGTGCCGGCGGGCATTCCTCATCCGCTCAGCGAGGACGAGGTGGGTGCACTGCTCGCTGCCGTGGTGGGAAGCGACCCAGTCGCGCTACGCGACCGCGCCTTGCTGGAGTTCCTCTACGCGACCGGCGCCCGCATCAGCGAGGCGTGTGGCCTGTCGCTGTCCGACATCGACCGTGACCATCGCGTCGTGCGTCTCTTCGGCAAGGGCTCGAAAGAGCGCCTCGTGCCGTTCGGCCGAGTCGCAGACACCGCTCTGGGGAACTGGCTCGAACAGGGACGCGAGCACCTCGAGCCACTGCGTTGGGCACGGCGCGGCGACCAGGAGGCCGTGTTCCTGAACACCCGTGGCGCGCGCCTGACCCGGCAGGCGGCATGGGCAGTGGTGCGCAAGTACGGCGAGGCAGTCGGTGTGGCGGATCGTCTCTCGCCACACGTGCTGCGGCACAGTTGCGCCACGCACCTGCTCGACCACGGAGCCGACCTGCGTATCGTGCAGGAGATGCTCGGACACGCCTCGATCTCCACCACACAGGTGTACACCAAGGTCAGCCAGGAACGACTGTGGCAGGTCTACCGGCAGGCTCACCCGAGGGCCGGGCGGTCATGAGCGCAGCGATGCATCTCGTGCGCCGGTTCGTTGGCTCGCTGGGCAGCGCCGAACCGTCAGCTGCGGATCTCGAGTTGGTGCGTGTGCACCTCGCGCCCGGCGAACTGCGCTGCTGGCAGGCCATGCCGGTGCAGGACCGCCGTCACTCCGTGCTCGTGGCTCGACGATTCCTCGAACGACGACCAACAGCCGAACGGGCCGAGGTCGCCGGGGCACTGCTGCACGACGTGGGCAAGCAGCAGGCGCGGCTGGGCACGTTCATGCGGGTGCTCGCCACTGTGGTGGGGCCCCGAACCGCACGATTCCGGATGTATCACGACCACGAGACGCTCGGGGCAGCGATGCTGGCCCAGGCGGGCAGCGACCCGGCGACGGTGGAACTGGTGTTGGGCAGCGGTCCGGCGGCGGCCGCGCTGCGTGACGCCGACGAGGTGTGAGTCAGGCGGGCGTCATTCCGATGTTCGACTGGGCGCGGGCGAGGGTGGCCGACGCGACCGCCCGTGCCTTCTCGGCGCCCTTGCGCAGCAGCGACTGCAACTCCGTCGGGTCGGTCATCAAGTCGTGGTAGCGCTGCTGGATGGGGCGCAGCAGCTCGACCACGGCTTCGCCCGTGTCGGCCTTCAACGGGCCGTACTGCTGGTAGCGCTCGGCAAGGGACTGCGGCGTCACACCGGTGCATGCGGAGAGGATCTCGAGCAGGTTGCTGACACCGGGCTTGGCCTCACGGTCGAACCTCACCTCGCTGTCGCTGTCGGTGACGGCGTGCTTGAACTTCTTCACGACGGCAGCGGCATCGTCGAGCAGGTTCACCAGACCTGCGTCCGACGCGGCTGACTTGCTCATCTTCGACGTGGGGTCCTGCAGATCCATGACCCTGGCACCTGCGGCGGGCATCACGGCATTTGGCAACACGAACGTGTCGCCGAAGCGATGGTTGAAGCGGATGGCGATGTCGCGGGTGATCTCGATGTGCTGCCGTTGGTCCTCGCCGACGGGCACCTCATCGGTGTCGTAGAGCAGGATGTCCGCCGCCTGCAGCGCCGGGTAGGTGAACAGGCCAGCACTCACGAAGTCGGCCTCGCGCTTGGCCGACTTGTCCTTGAACTGTGTCATCCGACTGAGTTCGCCGAAGCTGACGGTGCACTCCATGATCCAGCCCAACTGGCTGTGCTCGGTGACGTGACTCTGCACGAAGACCGTCGCCACATCGGGGTCAAGGCCGACGGCGAAGAGCATCGCGGCCAGTTGCAACGTGTTGCGGCCGAGCACGTCGGGAGTGTCGGTGATGGTGAGCGCGTGCAGGTCGACGATGCCGTGGAATGCATCCTTCTCGTACTGGCCGGACACCCAGTTGCGCAGCGCCCCGAGATAGTTCCCGAGGTGGACCTCGCCGGTGGGCTGGATGCAGGAGAGCACTCGTGTCACGGGCCGGAAGGCTACTTGCAGGTGCCGCCGCGGGTACGATCGATTCATGGCCGTCGACGTCTTCACACCGGTGTACGAGGGCCCCTTCGACCTGCTGCTGCACCTCATCCTCAAGGAACAGGTCGACATCTACGAGGTATCGCTGAGCACCATCGTCGACGCCTATCTCGCAGAGGTGGAACGCCTTCAGTCGCTGGATCTCGACATCGCCACCGAGTTCCTGCTCATCGCGTCGACGCTCGTGGAACTGAAGGCTCGGCGGCTGCTGCCGGGCCGCGACGACATCGACCTCGACGAGGAGTTGGCGCTGTGGGAGGAACGCGACCTGCTGCTGGCGCGCCTGTTGGAGTGCAAGACGTTCAAGGACGTGGCAGCGGTGTTCAGCCGTCTGGCGGACGACGCCGACCGGTCCTTCCCCCGTCTGGCCGGCCCGGACGAGCGCTTCGCTGCGCTGACGCCCGACCTGCTCGAGGGTGTGTCACCACAGCGGCTGATGAACGCCTATCTGCGGGCGGTCACGCCGAAGCCGGTGCCTCGTGTCGATGTCTTCCACGTCGCGCCCATTCGTGCCAGCGTTTCCGACGCGGTGGCCGAACTGGTCGATGAGCTGCCCCGTGTCGAGCGCATCTCGTTCCGGCGGCTGACCAGCGGCCTCGTGGAGCGCCTCGAGGTGATCGTTCGCTTCCTCGCGCTGCTCGAACTGTTCAAGCAGGGTTTCGTCGACCTGGAACAGAGCGAGCGCTTCGGCGACATCGACGTGGTGTGGACCGCCGACGCGGGTTCCGACATGTCGGCGCTGCCGCTCGACGACTACTCGGACGAATACGAAGGGTGACCCGAATCGTGACCGAAGTCCCCGCAGCCCTCGACGCAGGCACGGTGCGTGCCATCGAGGCCATCCTGATGGTGGCCGTGGAGCCAGTACCCACCGACCTCTTCGCGCAACTGCTCGAGCAGCCGTCCGCCACCATCGACCGCCTGTGCAGCGAGTTGGCGGCCGCCTACGCCGACGCTGGCCACGGTTTCGAGTTGGTGCGGGTGGCCGGTGGCTGGCGCTACCAGACCCACGCCGAGCTCGCTCCGTACGTGGAGCGGTTCCTGCTCGACGGTCAACGGGCACGCATGAGCAGCGCCGCGCTGGAGACCCTTGCGATCATCGCCTACAAGCAACCGCTCTCCCGGTTGCAGATCGCGTCGATCCGGGGTGTCGACCCCGATGGCGTGATCCGTACGCTGGTGGCGCGTGGCTACGTGACGGAGATCGGACGCGACTCCGGACCCGGCCAGGCCATTCTCTACGGCACCACCCCCAGCTTCCTCGAGAAGCTCGGTCTCGACTCGCTCGACGACCTGCCGCCGATCGCCGAGTTCGTGCCCGGCGCCGATGTGGTCGAGGCCCTCGAGCACAGCCTCCGAGTCGAACCGCTCGGCGATGCCAGACCCTGACGCCCGCCGACCGGAGCCTCCGCTCTGGGAGCAGATGGCGGCAGCCTCGGCCGCCCTTCCCCAGGGTGAGCGACTGCAGAAGGTGCTCGCAACCCGTGGTTGGGGAAGCCGACGGGTCTGCGAGGGCCTCATCACCTCCGGTCGGGTGACGGTGAACGGCGAGGTCGCCGTGCTCGGCCGCCGGGTTGACGCCGAGCACGATCTCGTCGAGGTCGACGGCGTGCCCATCTGCGGGCGTGCCGGCCTCGTCTACTACCTGCTCAACAAGCCCGAGGGCGTGGTGACCACGGCGCACGACCCTCAGGGACGGCCCACGGTCGTGCAATGAAAACAGGCTATGTCGGGATTTTCTTTGCGAAGGAATCCGAATATATTATTTCGCCTTTCAAGTGCGTTTTCATCGTACAAACC
>JBJTXX010000213.1:0-2539 GCA_046082485.1 Actinomycetota bacterium | reverse complement strand
GTGCTCGACGACCGACTCAGTGGGACGAGCGGTTGGCGGACTTGACCGCCTGTCGCAGCGTGCGCGCCGCGACGCGCAGGGAACGCTCGGCCTCGGTGAGCGCGTTCACCATCTCGGCCTGATCGGTCTGCTGGTAGTGCGGCAGCAGGTCACCCACCTGTTCGTGGTACCGCTCGAGGTGGTCGGCGATCACGGCGAGCACGGCGGACGGATTCTGGGCCATGACACAGTCTGGCCAGTCGGTAGCGTGAACGCGTGACGCGAGTGCCCGTACGCGACGACCTGAAGGCCCTGGAGGGCTATCACTCGCCCCAGGTGACGGTGCCGGTGCGGTTGAACACGAACGAGTCGCCGGTGCCGCCCCCCGACGAGTGGCGCACGGCGTTCGCCGCCGAACTGGCCGAGGTGCAGTGGCACCGTTACCCCGACCTGGCGGCAACGGCACTGCGCGAGGGCATCGCCGGGTTGCACGGTGTGCGGCCGGATCAGGTGTTCGCGGCCAACGGCAGCAACGAGGTGCTGCAGACCCTGCTGCTCACCTACGCCGGCCCGGGGCGCACCGTCGCCACGTTCGAGCCCACCTACCAGTTGCACGGCCACATCGCCCGCCTCACCGGTGCCACCGTGGCCGAGGGCGAACGCGCTGCCGACTTCACGCTCGACCTCGGGGAGGTGCGGCGGGTGCTGACCGAGGCGCGGCCGGTCGTCACGTTCCTCTGCTCGCCGAACAACCCGACCGGTCTGGTGGAACCCGAGGCAAACGTCCGCGAGGTGCAGGCGCTTGCTCCGGGTCTGCTGGTGGTCGACGAGGCATACGGCCAGTTCGCCGACTGGTCAGCGCTCGGCATGATCGACGACGACACACCGTTGGTGGTCAGCCGCACGTTCTCGAAGACATGGTCGATGGCGGGCAGCCGGCTGGGTTACCTGGTCGGCCCGTCCTGGCTGGTCGCCGAACTCGACAAGGTGGTGCTGCCGTACCACCTCGACGTCGCCAAGCAGATCGCCGGCCGACTGGCACTTCGATTCGTCGACAGCATGGAGGACCGCGTCGCCACCATCGTGGCCGAGCGCGAGCGCCTGTCGGCCACCATGGCCGCGCTGCCGATCGACGTGTTCCCGAGCGGCGCCAACTTCATCCTGTTCCGCCCCCGCGCGCACGGTGGCAGGGCGGTGTGGCAGGCGCTGCTCGACCATGGCGTGCTGGTGCGCGACTGTTCCGGCTGGCCGAGGCTGGCCGTCTGCCTGCGCGTTACGGTCGGCACGCAGCACGAGAACGACCTGTTCCTCGACGCACTCACGGAGGCCATGCGATGACCCGTTTCCACACCCAGCACCGGGCCACGAAGGAGACCACGGTCGACGTGTCCATCGACCTCGACGGCACCGGCGTGGTGCAGGTGAGCACGGGCATCCCGTTCTACGACCACATGCTCGACCAGTTGGGCCGCCACGGAGGCTTCGACCTTTCGGTGCAGGCCACCGGCGACCTGCACATCGACACCCACCACACCGTTGAGGACGTGGGCATCGTGGTGGGCGAGTGCTTCCGTGAGGCCCTCGGCGACAAGGCCGGCGTGCGCCGCTTCGCGAGCGGGCTGTACCCGCTCGACGAGGCACTGGTGGAAGTGGCGCTCGACCTGTCGGGGCGGCCGTACCTGGTGTGGCAGGTGCCGATGCCCGAGGTGCTGCCACTCGGCAACCCCGCCTTCGACCCGCAACTCACCGAGCACTTCTTCCACTCGTTCGCCATGGCCGCGGGCATCACCCTCCACGTGTCGCTGCGCCACGGCACCAACGTGCACCACATCATCGAGGCATCGTTCAAGGGGTTGGCCCGTTGCCTGCGTGACGCGGTGCGCGTGGAAGGCAGGGGAGTGCCCTCCACCAAGGGCGTGCTGTGACGGGCCCGCTCGTGGCGGTGCTCGACTACGGCATCGGCAACCTGCGTTCCGCCCAGAAGGCGCTGCAGCGCTGCGGCGCCGATGCCCGGCTCACCACCGATGCCGGCCTGGCTGCTGACGCCGCGGCGGTCGTGCTGCCCGGCGTCGGGGCGTTCGGGGCGTGCATGAGGTCGTTGCGTGCCGCGGGGCTCGAGCAGGTGTGTCACGAGGCGGTGGCCTCCGGCCGGCCGTTCCTCGGCATCTGCGTGGGCATGCAGATGCTGTTCGACGGCAGCGACGAGGACCCTGCCGACAGCGGCCTCGGCATTATCCCCGGGCAGGTGCGCTGGATCACCGATGCGCTGCCGAGACCGCAGATGCAGTGGAACCGACTCGACCTGTGTGGCACCGACCCGGTCTTCGCCGGCCTCGGCGAGCACCCGTGGGTGTACTTCGTGCACTCGTTGCACGGCGTGCCGGTCGACCCGGCGGCCGTGGTTGCCACCTGCGACTACGGCGGCACGGTGAACGCAGTGTTCCGCAGCGCGAACGTGCTGGCCACCCAGTTCCACCCCGAGAAGTCGGGTTCGGCCGGTTTGGCCTTGTTGGCCAATTTCGTGGCGGTGGCTCGTGGCCGTTGAGTTGTATCCGGCGAT
>JBJTXX010000212.1:0-3393 GCA_046082485.1 Actinomycetota bacterium | reverse complement strand
GACCTGCAGTACCACGACATCTCCCGCGATCGCAGCCCGTTCTACAAGCTGCAGGACCGCGGGCTGGTGGAACGCATGTGCCTCGACGCCGACATCTAGGCCGCCATCGACACGCCGCCGCAGACGACACGAGCGCGTCTGCGCGGCGAGTTCATCAAGGCTGCCAAGGAACGCAAGCGCGACTACACGGTCGACTGGGTGCACCTGAAGCTCAACGACCCGGCACAGCGGACGGTGCTGTGCAAGGACCCGTTCAAGAGTCGCGACGAACGGGTCGAGAAGCTCATCGCGTCACTCTGACGCGGTTCGGCACGGCTCTGGGGCTAGCGTTCCGGGTGATGTCCGATCACCTGCTGCCCGGCGAGTTGCTCGACCGGGCCACCCCGGAGCCCGAGCCGGAACCCCGCCGACGGCTGAACGGCTGGCTCGAGTGGCTGATCGTGGTGGTCGTGGCCGTCACCGCAGCGCTCGGGGTGCGTGCCTTCGTGCTGCAGCAGTTCGCTGTCTCCGGACGCTCGATGGACACGACCCTGCACGATGGCGACCGGGTGCTGGTGAACAAGCTCAGTTACCGCCTGCACGACCCGAACCGAGGCGATGTCGTGGTGCTGAAGACCATCGAGGGCACCGGTGAGCGCGACCTGATCAAGCGCGTGGTGGCCCTGCCGGGCGAGACCATCGAGTACCGCAACTGCACGTTGTACGTCAACGATCGGGAGCTCCTCGAGCCGTATCTCGACCCGCTGGTGGTCACCCCGAACGCCTGCGGACCGGACCAGACGAAGATCACGGTGCCGGTCGACTACGTGTTCGTGATGGGCGACAACCGGCCGGGTTCGAAGGACAGCCGGGAGATCGGACCAGTGAGTTACGCCGACCTTCTCGGGCGGGCGTTCGTGGTGATCTGGCCGAAGGACGACTGGCAGTGGCTGTAGGGCGGGTCAGCCGCTGATCGAGCGGATGGCGCCGAGTTCCGCTGCGTAGGCATCGACCATCCGGTCGGTGTAGTCGCTGAAGACGCCGTCGAGGCCCATGCGCATGGAGCGGCGCAGCACCTCGTCGGTCTGCATGTCCCAGCCGAGTGCGACCCGCTCGAATCGGTGGAACATGGTGACGAGACCTCCGTTCCAGTCGGTGTGGTGCATGTTGACTGCGTCGATGCCCTCGTTGGCGAGCGTGGCGGCTCGACGCTCGGGCCCCTCCTTGATGCGTGACAGGCGAGTGCTGTCGACGAGTCGCACCCCGTGATCCCGCAACGGCAACAGGGTCTGCCACGTGGGGGAGCACAGCCATGTGCGCGGCAACAGTGAGGGTGCTGCCTCCCTGATGACGGCGACGACGGCGGCTCGTGAGGCGGTGTCCTTCAGGTCGAGCGACAGGTGGTAGGCGGTGCCACACCGGTCGATCAGTTCGGACAAGGTGGGTATGTGCCCGGGCAATTGGGCGCGACGCACCGAGGAGATGGGCGTCTTCCGACCGAGGGACTGGCGCACCACACCGTCGTGGTCGAGCACCACCTCGCCGTCGGCCGTCGTCCAGACATCGCTCTCGAGACCGTTCGCCCCCAGTTTGAGCGCCAGTTCGAACGCCTCCAGTGTGTTCTCGGGTGCGTAGGCCTTCGCCCCTCGGTGGGCAAAGGCGATGGGTTCCTCGAGAAGCGACGGGAGGCGCTGCTGCACACGCCGATGATGCCACTTCGGGCGACGTTCCCGTGGAACAGTCCGAAAGGCGCATTCTTCGAGCGCACCTCCCGGTCCTAGACTCGAGTGCGTGTTCAACATCCAGGGCGGCGAGCTGATCTTCCTGCTGCTCATTGCCCTGCTCGTGCTCGGCCCCGAGAAGCTTCCGGATGCGATCCGCAAGTTCGGTCGTGCCTACTCCGAGTTGAAGAAGATGGCCAACGGCTTCCAGGGCGAACTGAAGCAGGTGCTCGACGAGCCGATGCGGGAACTTCGCGAGACCGCGGGGCTGGTGCGCGAGGCAGCCGACATGGACATCCTCGGCACTCGGGCCGACGCCGCCGCAGGAACCTCGGCAGCACCGGCCACTGACGCTTCCACGCCACCCGCCCGACCCGGCTCGAGCCTGAACTTCGGCAACGCCGGGGCCCGCAGAGCAGCGCCCCGAGACCCCCAGGCCGCCGACGCACCGCCCACGGAACCTGCCAAGGCAACTCCGGTCGCCTCGACCGGGATGAACTTCGGTGACCCGTCGAAGCGTCGCCGAGTCGCCGAGTCGGACGACTCCAGTGAGGCGAGCGAATGAGGCTGCCCTTCCGGAAGCGGGCCGAGCGCGCCAAGGTGTCGACCCCCGACGACACGATGACGCTGACCGAGCACCTCGCCGAACTGCGCACGCGCATCATCCGCGCCCTGCTGGCGATCGTGGTGGGCGTGATCGTGCTGCTGGCGCTCTACGACCAGGTGCTGGCGTTCATGAGGCGCCCCTACGACCAACTGTGCGACCAGAAGCCGAATCTCAACTGTGACCTGAACTTCCTCGGGCCGTTGGAGGGTTTCACCACCCGCCTCACGATCTGCACCTACGGCGGCATCATCATGGCGCTGCCGGTGATCATGTGGCAGATCTGGCGCTTCGTGGTGCCGGCACTACATGCCAAGGAGAAGAAGTACGCCATCCCGTTCATCCTTTCGTCGGTGGCGTTGTTCGTGCTCGGCGGTGCGGTTGCCTACTTCACGCTGACCCCGGCGCTCGACTTCCTCATCTCGTGGGCGGGCACCGACGTGAAGGCACAGTTCCAGGTCAGCAAGTACGTCAGCCTGTTCGGGCTCATGGTCGCCGCCTTCGGCGTCACGTTCCTGTTCCCGGTGCTGCTGGTCTTCCTGCAACTCGTCGGCGTGTTGACCCCGCAGACGTTGCTGAAGCAGTGGCGCTACGCGACTCTCGTCGTCTTCGTGATCGCAGCGGTCATCACCCCGAGTGGTGACCCGTACAGCATGATGGCGCTCGCGGTGCCGATGATGCTCTTCTACCTCATCAGCGTGGTGATCGGCCTGCTCTTCCAGCGTCGGAAGCGGGCAGCCGAGGCGTCGGCCTGACACGATGGAGCCGTGCGCCCCGACCGCGCCGGGCTGATCGCCCACTACTCGTTCCCCCTCGACACCTTCCAGTTGCGCGCGCTCGATGCGCTCGACGCCGGTGAGTCGGTGCTCGTGGCGGCTCCGACCGGCAGCGGGAAGACCGTGGTGGCGGAATACGGCATCGATGCTGCCCTGGCCGACGGCAAGCGGGCGTTCTACACGGCACCCATCAAGGCGCTGTCGAACCAGAAGTTCCACGACCTGAGCGAGCGACTCGGCACCGACCGGGTCGGCCTGCTCACCGGTGACAACAGCATCAACGGCGACGCCCCGGTGGTGGTGATGACCACCG
>JBJTXX010000211.1:0-4014 GCA_046082485.1 Actinomycetota bacterium | reverse complement strand
GGCGCGGCCGGCCGCGATCGCGCAGTCCGCGAGTTCTCGTACGACGTGCTCGCCCGGCGCTTGGGTGTCGCGCTCGGCGCGCTGACAGAATGACCCCATGAAGAGCCGACTGGTGCAGACGAACGTGGTCGGCACGTCGCTGTTCGTCGTCGCCGAGGCGGTGGCGGTGCCGCTGCGGGCCGAACGTCTCGGCCAGGTGCTCATCGCGGTGGTGTCGTTGGTGCTGTTCGCTGCCGGTGTCGCTACATCCCTGTGGGCATACGCCGCGGCGCTCGAACGGTCGCGCACCGAGGAGGTCGGTGTCGCCAACCTGTACCTGCTGACCGGCGACACTGCCCCGAAGCCCGTCAAGCGGACGATGAGCATCGCCCTCCTCGTGCAGGTCGTGGTGGGTCTGGCCGGCGCGGGTATCGGCGTGGCGGGCCTTTCGAAGGGCGACCTCAACGCGCTCGCCTTCGGTGCGCTCGTGCCGATGCTCGGCATTGGCATGAACGGGGCATGGGCCGCGCGGTACGGTTCCTACGGGCCACGGGTTCCCGTGCCCAAGGCCGCACGCAGGAACGAGTAGAACAGGGCCATGGCTGAGAAGGCGTCCCAGACCACGATCATCGCCGCATCGCCCGAGCGCGTGTGGGCGATCGCAGCCGACTTCGAGCGGTACCCCGAGTGGGCCAAGGACGTCAAGGACGTCGTGGTGCGCTCGCGTGACGAGCAGGGCCGGCCGTCCGAGGTCGAGTTCCGGGCATCGGCGCTCGGCCGCAGCACGCACTACACCCTCGGGTACGACTATTCGCAGGCCCCGCACGCCCTGGCGTGGCGGATGCTGCGCGGCGACATCATGCGCACCATCGACGGCGCCTATCACTTCTCGCCGACGGCAGACGGTGGCACCGAGGTGCGTTACGACCTCACCATCGAACTGGTCGTGCCACTGCCCGGGTTCGTGAAGCGCCGTGCCGAGGTTCGCATCCTCAACACGGTCCGCGAACTGAAGACCCGAGCCGAGGCATGACCGCGCAACGGCGGGCCGGCATCGACGTCGGCGGCACCAAGTGCCTCGGTGTCGTGCTCGGTCCCGACGGCGACGTGGTGCACGAACACCGCCTGCCGACCCCGAAGGGGCCCGACGCCATCATCGACACGCTGGCCGAGCTTGCAGGCATCCTCAGCCCGTACGACTCGCTGGGCGTCGGTGTGCCCGGCCTCGTCACCCGTGACGGCGTGCTGACTGCGGCGCCGAACCTGGTCGACATCGCGAACTTCCGCGTCGGAGAACTGTTGAGCGCTCGCCTCGGCCACGTGGTGCACGTCGACAACGACGCGACGTGCGCCGTCGCGGCCGAGTGGAAGGTGGGCGCCGCGGTCGGCCTCGACGACTTCGTGATGGTCACCCTCGGCACCGGAATCGGTGGTGGTCTGGTGGTGAGCGGCCGCCTCGCGAGGGGCACCAACGGATTTGCCGGCGAGATCGGCCACATGGTGATCGACCCCGACGGCCCGTTCTGCCCGTGCGGGCGACGCGGCTGCTGGGAGCGCTACGCATCCGGCTCGGGCCTCGCCCGGCTGGCACGCGAGGCCGCCATCGGCAAGCGCCTTCGTCGGGTGGTGGAACTGGCGGGCGGCGACGCCGACCAGGTCCGCGGCGAGGACGTGCAGGCGGCAGCCCGCGAGGGCGACCCAGAGGCGCTGCAGGTGATCGACCTGTTCGGCAAGTGGGTGGCGCTCGGCCTGGTGAACCTCACCAACGTGCTCGATCCGAAGGCGTTCGTGTTGGGCGGAGGCCTGGCTGCCTCGGCCGACCTCTACCTCGGGCCGATCCAGGACTGGTTCACCGAGTTCCTCTATGCGCCCGACCTGCGGCCACACCCGCAACTGACCTTCGCGAAGTTGGGTCAGCACGCGGGGGCGGTCGGCGCGGCGCTGCTGGCCGAGGTGCACTAGCCCTTCGGGCACTCGCCCACGTCGACGGGGTCTTCGCCGACGGTGGCCAACAACGGTTTCGCCTCGCCGACGCCGGTCGACCATGCCCGGCCGCTGGCGGCGGTGCTGCGGGCGAAGATCACCGCAGTGGCGGTGCCGTCGGCCACCAGCACCGCGCCGGAGTCGCCCTTCACCACGTCTGCGGTGATCTGGTAGCCCTTCCGGGGGGAGACCCCCGTGTGGTCGATGTTCTGGGCGTTGATGTCGACGTAGCTCTGGGCGGAGAACCGCATCGCCACCGGCCGGTCGTCCCGCCACACGACGTACCAGCCCTGCTCACCGGCGCGCATCGTGCGTGTCGGGAGGGGCTCGACAGCCGCTTCGACGCGGAGCAGAGCGAGGTCCTTGACGCGGTCCATGGCAACGACCTCGGCATCGAGTTCACGGCCGCTCGGAAGATGCACCTCGACGGTGTCGCTGCCGGCAACGACGTGGGCCACCGTCAGCACGAGGCCGTCGGCGATGAACGATCCGGCGCCCAGCGAGGGTTTGCTGCGGCAGCCTTCTGCTTCCACCTGCACCGCGGCGGAGAGGGCCAGTTCACGATCGCCCGGCGAGTCGCTGCACGCGCCGAGGTGCGCGAGTGAGAGCACCAGCAGTGCTGCAAGGTGAGCCGCCGCCCGCTTCGCCATGGGTGGCCAACCGTAGCCATGCCGGAGGCAGCCGTCGCTACAGTGCGCGGTGTGACCGCGTTGGGCCAACCCGTCGACCGCCTGCACGTGCGCCGGCACAACCTGTCGCTGGTGCTGCGTCAGGTGTCGAGCCCCGGCGTGCACAGCCGGGCGAGCGTGGCTGCCGACACCGGGCTCACCAGGGCGACGGTGTCGTCGTTGGTCGACGATCTCATCCGCCGTGGCCTGGTGAAGGAGGTCGGCCTGGCCGATGCGCGGCGCACCGGCCGCCCGGCGATGATGCTCGAGCCCGATGGCAGCAGGCTTGTCGCGATCGGCATCGAACTCGACGTCGGCGCGATGTACGTCGTGGCCATCGACCTCGGTGGCCGGGTGGTGCACCAACGCAGGAGGCTGCTGGGCGGCTCGACGGACGTCGACTCGCTGCTGTCGCGACTCGTGGAGGAGATCCGCGTCGCGACGCGCCGGATCGAGGCCGAGGGCGGCAGGGTGGCGGGCCTTTCGGTGGCAGTTCCCGGCATCGCCGACGTCGGCCGCGGCGTCGTGGTGCGGGCTCCGAACCTCGGCTGGCGGAACGTGCCCCTTCGCGACCGACTGGTGGCGCGTCTGGGCGCCGATGTGCCGATCGTGATCGACAACGAGGCCAACCTCGGTGCAGTGGCCGAACTTCGAACGCCGCAGATGACCGGTGTCGGGCACCTGGTGTACCTGCTGGCGGTGAGTGGTGTGGGCGCCGGCGTCGTGATCGACGGAGCCCTGTTCCGCGGTGCCTCGGGTGCGGCCGGCGAGTTCGGCCACACGACCGTGAAGCCCGATGGTGCGCCCTGCGCCTGTGGCAGTCGGGGTTGCTGGGAGACAGTGATCGGCCTGCGTGCACTGTTGCAGTCGACGGTGCCGGATCTCGCCGACGCGCTGATGGCCGACACCCGGCGGAGCCCCGAGCAGAAGGTGCAGCACGTGGTCGAGCGTGCGAGAGCAGGAGACCGCACGGCACTTGCCGGACTGCGGTCCTTCGGGCGCTGGCTGGGGGTGGGCCTCGCCAACGTGATCGATGCCTGCAACCCGGAGGTCATCGTGCTCGCAGGGGTGCTGCCGGCGCTGTCACCGTGGGTCATGCCGTCGGCGATGAATGCCATCCATGCCAACGTGCTGCCCGAATCGGTGGCGACCTGCCGGGTGGTGTCGACCACGCTCGGGTTCTCCGCCGGCGCACGCGGGGGAGCGATGCTGGCCATCGATCACGTCATGGCCGACCCGACCAGCGTGGCGGTGCTGTGATCGGGGCGTTCCCGACCTTGCAGCAGAGGGATCGACGCCCGGTGTCCACCGGGCGAACCCGGCGTGAACGGTGCTTTACAAGTTAGTTTGTTCACTGTATAAACTAACGACCTGTCGTGCCCGG
>JBJTXX010000210.1:0-3693 GCA_046082485.1 Actinomycetota bacterium | reverse complement strand
CCGAACTCGCTCGTGGCAAGGCCGGACGCCTGATCGGCGACCTCACCGGGTTCCTCGCCACCATGAAGGGCCTGCCGCTGGCGTACAACCGCGACCTGCAGGAGGACAAGGAGCCACTGTTCGATGCGGTCGACCAGATCCGGCTCGCGCTGGGCGCCATCAGTGGGATGATCGCCACCGCCGTGTGGCAGCCCGAGCGGATGCAGGCCGCTGCCGACGCGGAGGCCACGGCGGCCACCGACCTCGCCGAATGGCTTGTTCGACAGGGCACGCCGTTCCGCGATGCACACGCGATCGTCGGGGCGCTCGTGCGGCGGGCGCTCGCGGGGGAGGGCTCGTTGCGCGACCTCGCGGCGGCAGACCCCTCGCTGGGGGCGGATGCTGCAGCCCTGGTCGCGCCCGGCGTCGGTGTCACGATGCGGACGACTCCCGGAGGCGCGGGCCCGGGGCCGGTGGCGGTGCAACTCGAGCGATTCCGCTCGCGGCTCGGTCAATGGCGATCGGCCGTCGGGGCCTGAGGTGCCTCAGGCCTCCCAGTGCAGCCAGTAGCCGTGTGGGTGTGTCGTCGCAAGGCGACGCACCTCGCGTCGCCCCGACCTCCAGGTCACGAGTGACACCACGGTGATCGACTCGGCGGGTGAGGTGGTGGCCACGGGCAGACCCGGCGTCTGGTCAGGGGCCTCGGCGATCACCCAGGAGAGGTCGAGTCGTGCCCCCAGCCGGTCCATTTCCTCGACGTAGTCGGCACGAGCCCCATGGTCGAGGTAGTTCAGCACCCAACTGTTCGTGACCACCGGGTGAGCGTGCCCCGCCGCCTCGACCACGAGGTCGGCCACCGCTTCCACCGCGTCGCCAGCGCGGACATCCGGTGGGTGCAGCGCTGCGATGCCCAGTGCCGCCACGAGCCGCTGGAACCGGTCGGCCTGATCGGGCCACACGCAGGCCTCGAGCCACCTCACCTCCTCGGGGTCCGAGAGGTCGATGGGGGACCGGTCGAGGCCGATCGAGCGTGCCACCTTGGGCATCGAGGCAGGAACCGGTACGGCCCCGGTGGTTCCACAGCGCAGGGTGACGGGTGACTCCTCACCGACGACGCCGCCGGGTTGGTACTCGTACCGGTACTGGGGAAGCAACAGGTTGAGGCCGGCGCTGGTGCCGATGTCGACATGGCTGATCGCGCCCACCTCGGCGGCCACCATGCCCAACGCAGGCAGGAACTGGCTGCATCGACCGACCTCGTTGGTCTGTGTGCTCCGTGTGGCCACGAGAGCGGCCAGTTCGTCGTGGTGATCCATGACGAAGCGCACGAAGAGCGTCGCTGCGTCACCGGCCGGCGGCTCGACCGACAGGTTTGGGTAGTGCGCGGCCAGCGCTGTGTCTGCGCCAGCGAGCAGCAGGTGGTGCACCGCAGCGAACAGCAGCACCGGCAGCTGCTGCTGCGCCGGCGCGTGAGCCAGGACGCTCAGCACCTCTGGGCGATCCGCTGCCTCTGCGGCGAGACACTGGTAGAGCGGAGCGCGTACTGCCTCGGCGGCGAACGCCCGGAACCTGGCCGACAACTCCACGGAGCCGACGCTAGTGGCAACCCGACGAGGATCGGTGGGAGCGATCGGGCGCTTCCCATGGCAACATTGCAGCCCTATGGATCTGCTCGCTGAACTCGAGGCACGCGGCCTCGTGCACGACACCACCGATCGCGACGCCCTGCGGGCCCGTCTGGCACAGGGGTCCATCGGTCTGTACATCGGCTTCGATCCCACCGCCGACTCGCTGCACGTGGGGCACCTCGTCGGGCAGTTGTACATGCGCAGGTTCCAGATTGCGGGCCACCGCCCGTTCCCGCTCGCCGGCGGCGCCACGGGGATGATCGGAGACCCCGGTGGTCGCAGCGAAGAACGCAACCTGCTCGACGACGACACGCTCCGCCACAACGTGGAGTGCATCAAGGCCCAACTGAGCAGACTGCTCGACTTCGAACCGGGCCCCTACCAGGCGACGCTGGTGAACAACGCCGACTGGACGACACCGATCTCGATGCTCGAGTTCCTTCGCGACGTCGGCAAGCACTTCACCGTCAACCAGATGATCGCCAAGGATTCCGTTCGCAGTCGCATCGAGAGCGAGCACGGCATCTCCTACACCGAGTTCAGCTACATGCTGTTGCAGGCCAACGACTTCCGGCACCTGTACGAGGCCCACGGTGTCGAGGCCCAGGCCGGCGCCAGCGACCAGTGGGGCTACATCACCGCCGGCGTCGAGCTGATCCGTCGCAGGCTCGGCAAGCAGGCGTTCGCCCTCACCCACCCGCTGATGGTGAGGAGCAATGGCTCGAAGTTCGGCAAGTCGGTCGGCGGCGCGGTGTGGCTCGACCCAGCGCGCACCTCGCCGTACCAGTTCCGCCAGTTCTGGGTACAGGTCGACGACGACATGGTGGGCACTTATCTGAGGATGCTGTCGTTGCGCCCGCTCGAGGAGATCGAGGCGCTGATCGTCGAGCACTCGGCCGCACCGGAGCGGCGGGTGGCACAGCGTGCGCTGGCCGAGGAACTGACCGTGATGGTGCACGGGGCACACGCCGCAAAGGCGGCGCAGGATGCCGCGAGCGTGCTGTTCGGCGGGGATCCGACCGCTGCCTCCGCCGCTGCGCTCGAGGTCGTCGCCGCCGAGGTGCCGTCCGTGGAGTTGCCGCCGTCGCTCGAGGGCGTGCGCGTGCATGAGCTGCTCGTCGCCGCAGGAGTGGCCAAGTCCAACAGCGAAGTGACCCGTCTGCTGGCTCAGGGCGCGGTTCGGGCAGGAAATCGCGTGGTATCCGAGAATGGCCTGGTGAGCACGTCCGACCTGCTCAACGGCCGTTTTCTGCTGCTGCGGAAGGGTAAGCGCGACTTTGTCGTTGGAAAATTTTCCGAACGAGGTTGATGCCTGCGCGCGCCTGCGGTAGCGTGTCCATTCGCTCCGGTGAGCCTCTCGGCCCCCGGAACCGGCACGATCAGTTCGGCTGGGTGCCACGAGCGACAACTCGGATTTCGAGTGTCGGCTCCTTGAAAACGGAAGAGAAGACTGAACGCCAGTGCGGGCAGCGACGGAAGGCCTCTCGAGGCTCGCCGGACGCTGTCTGTCAATTCAAAGTCCACGGGTCCCAACCCGTGGCAAATCAAGTCAGATCTGAGCATGGGCCGGCTATTCCCCGGTACCGCTCGGCTCTACGATAAATCGTTTCGGTCACCACCTCGGTGGGAACCGGCATGGTTTCGTTGGAGAGTTTGATCCTGGCTCAGGACGAACGCTGGCGGCGTGCTTAACACATGCAAGTCGAACGAGGCCCATGAAGCAGCAATGCGACGGAAGGCCTAGTGGCGAACGGGTGCGTAACACGTGAGGAACTTGTCCCGGTCTCTGGGATAACAGTTGGAAACGACTGCTAATACCGGATGACGTCGGAGCGTCGCATGGCGCGCTGACGAAAGGGTTACCGGATCGGGAGAGCCTCGCGGCCTATCAGCTCGTTGGTGGGGTAACGGCCTACCAAGGCTTCGACGGGTAGCTGGTCTGAGAGGATGATCAGCCACACTGGGACTGAGACACGGCCCAGACTCCTACGGGAGGCAGCAGTGGGGAATCTTGCGCAATGGGCGAAAGCCTGACGCAGCAACGCCGCGTGCGGGATGAAGGCCTTCGGGTTGTAAACCGCTTTTA
>JBJTXX010000209.1:0-4923 GCA_046082485.1 Actinomycetota bacterium | reverse complement strand
AGCTGCAGCGTGCCAAGCCGGCCGCCGCCAAGGGCCGTTACCTGAAGAAGATCACGGTCAGCAGCACCATGGGCCCCGGCGTGAAGGTCGACACCAACCGCCTCCGCCCCGAGGTCTGATCTCGTTCACCATCTGAGCGCTCCTGCACGAGCCGCCGAACCTTCGGGTGTCGGCGGCTCGTGTGCTTCTCTGGCCTCTACGCTGCCGATATGGCAGGTACCGAGTTCCTCGAGGCCACTCCGGCGTTCGCCGTCTCCGAGGTGGCACGAACGGTGGTGTTCTTCGTGGAAGTGCTGGGGTTCGAGTGCGTGGTGGCCGACGCGTCGTTCGCTCTTGTTCGACGTGATCGCGTGTCCCTCACGATGTGGCATGCCGACGGCAGCGCTCCTGGAGCCGAGCGCGAACTGGCGGGGTCGGTCTCGTGCCGTATTCGGGTTACCGACATCGACGAATGGTACCGGCATTGCAGCGCAGCCGGATGCGTGCACTCCAACGGTCCGCTTGCGGATACCGACTGGGGCACACGCGAGTTTCACGTGCTCGACCCCGACCACAACCTGCTTTCCTTCTGGCAGCCCGTTGGCGTGGACGATTTGCCCCGTTAGCCTTCGCCCGTCAATCAAACCGGTCGCTCGCCGTAGACCGCTGGCCCAATCCCTCCGGGGTGCGGACAATGGATTCGTTCCACCAGCCGAGGTGAACCTGCGCCGGATCAATCGAACGGTTCGTTCCGTCCTTTCGCTCCTCGTGGTGTTCGCTCTTGCGAGCACCCCGAGTCGTAGCGAAAGGAGGTGTACATGACAACAGAGAACCCCCGTGCAGAAAAGGTCGCGGTCGTCGAGGAAGTCACCGCGAAGCTGCAGGCAGCCGAAGCGGTGTTCGTCACCGAGTACCGCGGTATGAGCGTCGGTCAACTCGCCAACCTGCGTCGCCAACTCAAGCCCGCCGGCGGTGAGTACAAGGTGTACAAGAACACCCTGGCCCGTTTCGCCGCCAGCAACGCCGGACTCGAAGGTCTCGCCGAGCACTTGGTGGGCCCCTCGGGCATCGTGTTCGCGAACGGCGACATCGCCGGCACTGCGAAGGCGCTCCGCGACGCTGCCAAGGCGAACCCGCTCCTCATCATCAAGGGCGGCGCGATGGGCAGCACCGTACTGTCCGCGAAGGACGTCGAGGCCCTGGCCGAACTGCCCAGCCGCGAGACGTTGCTGGCGATGTTCGCAGGCGCTCTGCAGGCCCCGCTCGTGAAGACGGCCGGCCTGCTGCAGGCGCTGCCGCGCGACTTCGCCTACGGCCTCAAGGCCCTCATCGATCAGAAGGAAGCCGCCTGAGCGGCATCCACCCCACAACAACCATTCAGCAAGCACTCACACAGGAGAACCATTCCAATGTCGATCGAAAGCATTCTCGACGAGATCAGCAACCTCAGCGTCATCCAGCTCAAGGAGCTGCTCGACGCGTTCGAGGAGAAGTTCGGCGTGACCGCCGCTGCTCCGGTGGCCGTGGCCGCCGTGGCCGCCGGTGGTGGCGCTGCCGCCCCCGAGGTGGAGGAGAAGGACGAGTTCGACGTCATCCTCACCGACGCCGGCGCCCAGAAGATCCAGGTCATCAAGGTCGTGCGCGAGCTCACCAGCCTGGGCCTGAAGGAGGCCAAGGACCTCGTCGACGGCGCCCCGAAGCCCGTCATCGAGAAGGCCAACAAGGATGCCGCCGAGGCCGCCAAGGCCAAGCTGGTCGAGGCCGGTGCCTCCGTCGAGGTCAAGTGACCCCCAGCGCCCCCTCGCGCGAACTTGAGTTCCTCAGGACAAGCCTGCGCGAACCTGAGTTCCTCGGGACGGGTGGCGCTGAACAACGGTGACCGGTGCGGTTCCGGCCGCACACATCCGCAACGAACGACCCGGGTCCGCCCGGGTCGTTCGCCGTTCTCCGGCGTGGCACGATGTGGGCATGCAGGGCCGCGCATACCAGGAGTTGCTCGACACCGACACCCATGAGGTGCCGGTGGTGTTGCGGCGCACGTCGCCGGCCGAGTTCGACGATGCCGACATCCCGGTGCAGCGCTACACCTCGCGCGAGTTCCACGATCTCGAGGTCGAGCGCCTGTGGCGCCGCGTCTGGCAGTTGGCGTGTCGTGAGGAGCAGATCGCCCACGTCGGCAGCTACGTGGTCTACGACATCGCCCACCTCTCGTTCATCGTGATGCGCACGGGGCCCGACACCATCAAGGCCTACGTGAACGCATGCCTGCATCGCGGTCGACAGTTGAAGGACTTCGACGGCCGGTGCAGCGAACTGCGCTGCTCGTACCACGGGTTCGCCTGGGCGCTCGACGGTCGCTTGGCCGACGTTCCCGCCCGTTGGGACTTCCCGCACGTGCAGGACGACGAGTTCTGCCTGCCCGAAGCCAAGGTCGCCACGTGGCAGGGGTTCGTGTTCATCAACCCGGACCCGGAGGCAGAGCCGTTCGAGCAGTTCATCGGCGACCTCGACGAGCACTTCGAGCGCTGGAACCTGCGGGACCGGTTCGTGCAGGCGCACGTCAGCAAGGTGATCCGAGCGAACTGGAAACTGGTGCAGGAGGCCTTCTGCGAGGCCTACCACGTCAATGCCACGCACCCGCAGACACTGGTGTACCTGGGTGACGTGAACAGTCAGGTCGACGTGTGGCGGAACTACGCCCGGGTGCTCACTCCCGCCGCCACGTCGAGTCCCTTGCTCGGCTGGCAGCCGACGGCCGAGGAGGTGGTGCGTCACCTGCTCGACGTGCGCGAGGACGAGCCGAGCCCGATCCCGCTGCCCGAGGGCGCCGACCCGCGTGCGGTGCTCGCCGCGGGCACTCGCGCCCGGATGCGCGCCGTGCTGGGCGACGAGCCGGGCACGGGCGTCGACACCTGGAGCGACGCCGAGTACCTCGACAACATCTATTACACGGTCTTCCCGAACTTTCACCCTTGGGGGGCGTTCAACCGCATCGTCTACCGATTCCGCCCGAACGGCGATGACCACACCAGCGCGATCATGGACGTCTGGTTCCTGTCACCCTTCACCGGCGAACGGCCGCTGCCAGCGGGCACGACACACCTCGGACCGGACCAACCCTGGACCGATGCTCCGGAACTCGGCCTGTTGGCCAAGGTGTTCGAGCAGGACACCTACAACCTGCCCAAGGTGCACAAGGGTCTCCGTCAGACGGCCAAGCCCGGCATCACCCTCGCCCACTACCAGGAGAGCAAGGTGCGCTGGTTCGAGCACCGTCTCGCCGAATGGCTGGATCTCTGACCGCTGCGGCGCGGCCCGGTGCCGCTCGGCTCAGTCGCCGAGGCCCCATGCCACGCAGCGCTCGAGCACGGTGCGGAACTCGGGGACGACCCAACTGCCCCGGTCCACGCGTCCGAGGTCGGCGACCCGCAGGTCCTGCAGGTCCCATCGGCCTCGGCAGTGGCCGAGTGTGAGGTAGCACACGGTGCCCTCGCCGTGCGGCCGAAGGTACAGCACGGGTCGGGTGCGGGGTTCCGCAGGGTCGTCGTGGCCCTCCGTGAAGCCGGTGCATTCCCCGGCGAAGGTGGTGTGCAGCAGTAGGTGCAGTGGCGGGTGCAGCTCACTGACGTACAACTCGTCGGTCACCTCGAACGGCTCGATGCCGGCGACGAGTGGGTGATCGGGGTCGCTCACCTCGACCGTGTACGGGGTGATCGGCGGATGACCGAGGAACTGACTGCCCAGCAACTCGGCCACGGGCCCGAGCACCCTCGGGGTGCTGAATCGGCGGTCGGGCCCGGGCGGGTCGATCGCAGCATTGGTGCCGTGCAGCGCCAGCCAACGGCCACCCCGTTCCACGAACTGGCCCAGCGCCCGCTGCTGGTCCGCGTCGGGTCGCACATCACACGTGTAGGTGACCAGCAGGTCGGCGGCCTCGAGCGCGGGCAGGCAGTCGTAGTCCTCGTAGACACGGGTGCGCACCCGCTCGTCGGCGCCGAGCAGTTGCAGCAGCTGGAGCCGGGCGAAGTCGAAGTCGTGCCACCTGCCACCGCAGACCAGCACCACCCGGATGGGAGGTCGTGTCGCCACGCAGCGCAGCATAGACGGCTTCGAATGCTTGACATCCGGGCGCCTTCGGGCTTACCGTTTCTCCCGATGGATTGAGCCGTCGGGCGGATGCTCGAGCGGTTGACGTTGGCTGTGCCCGGCAGTAGGCTTATCGGTTGCCGTGCGTCCTGTGTCCCGCTACTCCCATGTCTCGGTGACCCTGCGCGCCCCATTCCCGTTTGAGACTGAGGAGTAACCGATGGCCTCTCGTTCCGTGTCCCGCGAACGCTATTCGTTCGCCAACCTGACCGAGCCGCTGGAGCTTCCCGATCTCATCGCGGTGCAGCGCGAGAGCTTCGCGTGGTTCCTGGCCGAGGGCCTCAAGGAGACCTTTCAGGACATCTCGCCGATCAAGGACTTCAGCGAGTCGCTGCAGCTCGAGCTCGAGTTCGATCCCGACGACGAGGACCTCCGCCCGCCGGCGAAGTTCTCGGTCGACGAGTGCAAGGCGAAGGACATCACCTACGCCGCCTCGATCTTCGTGCGCGCCCGCTTCATGAACCGCAACACCGGTGAGATCAAGGAGCAGGTCGTCTTCATGGGCGACTTCCCGATGATGACCGACAAGGGCACGTTCATCATCAACGGCACCGAGCGCGTCGTGGTGTCGCAGCTCGTCCGCAGCCCCGGCGTGATCTTCGAGCCGGGCGAGCGCTACCGCCTGCGCAACCTGAGCAAGCACCAGCTGGTGAAGGGCACCATCCACCCCTACCGCGGCGAGTGGCTGGAGTTCGACGTCGAGCAGAAGCCCGGCAAGGACGTGACCGCCGGTTGCCGCGTGGCCCGCAAGCGCCGCATGAGCGTGTTCACGCTGCTGCGCGCCCTCGGCTACGACGA
>JBJTXX010000208.1:0-514 GCA_046082485.1 Actinomycetota bacterium | reverse complement strand
GCTGAAGCGTGTCGAGCGCACCGGTTTCGAGAAGGGCCTCTTCAGCACGTGGCGCGACGACCGCAACTTCGTGCTGAACGACGAGCGCTACGCGGGGGCCAGCATCCTGGTCGCCGGGCCGTCGTTCGGCGTCGGCTCGTCGCGTGAACACGCGGTGTGGGCCATCCAGCAGGGCGGCTTCGACGCCGTCATCGCTCCCAGCTTCAGCGACATCTTCCGCAACAACTGCACCAAGAACGGCCTCGTGCCGGTGGTCGTGCCCGAGTCGGTGGTCACGGCGATCTGGGATGCCATCGATGCCGACCACACCGTGGAGATCGTCGTCGACATGGAGCGCCTCACGGTCGAGGTGCCGGCCGCCGGTATCACGGCGTCGTTCCCGATGGAGCCGCAGACCCAGCACCGCTTCCTGAATGGCCTCGACGACATCGGCATCACGCTGTCGCACGCCGGCGCCATCGACACCTACGAGCAGTCCCGCCCCACCTGGCTCCCCTGACCCCCTTGCGCTAAC
>JBJTXX010000207.1:0-1822 GCA_046082485.1 Actinomycetota bacterium | reverse complement strand
GGATAGGCATTGAAACCTCCGACGATGTACATGTCCTTCTTGCGGTCGGTGATACGCACGTAGCCGCGCTCGTCCAAGGTGCCGATGTCGCCGGTGTGCAGCCAGCCGTCGGCATCGATCGTGTCGGCCGTGGCCTCGGGGTCGAGGTAGTAGCCCTTCATCACGTGGTAGCCGCGGCACACGATCTCGCCCGGCGTGCCTCGAGGCACCTCGTTGCCCTCGGCGTCGACCACACGCACCTCGGTGTCGGGGATGCCCACACCTGAGGTGGTGGCGATGCGCTCGGGTTCGTCGTCGGGTCGGCAGATCGACACCACCCCGGTCGACTCGGTGAGCCCGTAGGCGGTGACGATCACCTTGAACGTCAGCTCGGCGCGCATGCGGCGGATCATCTCGACCGGCACGGACGCAGCGCCCGTGACCGCAAGACGCAGCGACGACAGGTCAACGTCGTTGCGGCCCGGATGGTCGAGGATCGACAGGTAGAGCGTGGGCGGCCCGGGCAGCATGGTGATGCGCTCGGCGGCCACGGTGCGCAGCACGGCATTCACGTCGAACACCATCTCGGGCACGATCGTGGCCCCGCGGATGAGGCAGCTGAGGAAGCCCGCCTTGTAGCCGAACGTGTGGAAGAACGGGTTGACGATGAGGTAGCGATCGCCATGGGTGAGGCCCACCACGCCCGACCACACGTCGAACACCTGCAGCGTCTGCCCGTGGGTGCACATGACGCCCTTGGGCCGGCCGGTGGTGCCGGAGGTGAAGATGATGTCGCTGAGGTCGTCGGCCGAGGTGGCCTCGATGCGACGCGTCACCTCGTCGGCGGTGGCCGATTCGGCGGCCTCGGGGTGGGCGAGGAAGTCGGCCCACGACACCGTGCCCAATGGCGCATCGCCGCGCAGCACCACCACCGTGCGCAGTTCGGGGAGATCGACCTCGGCAGAGCGGAGCATGTCGACGTAGGCGTTGCCGAGGAAACCGTTGACGCACAGCAACATCGACGCGCCGCTGCGCTGCACCACGTCGGCCGCTTCGCGACCCTTGAAGCGGGTGTTGAGCGGCACGATGATGCCGCCCGCCGCGGAGGCACCGAGTGCGCCGATGACCCACTCGCTGATGTTGGGCGCCCAGATGGCAACCCGTTCGCCTGCGGCGAGGCCGTTGGACACGAACGCCGCGGCGGCCCGCAGCACGTGGTCGCGGAGTTCGGGGAAGGTGAGGCGAAGGTCGCCCTCCACCAACGCCTCGGTGGAAGGGAACCGCTCGGCGGCCTCCAGCACCTGACGGGCGATGGTGGTGGCGGTCATCGCAGGTGGTCGAGGTGCAGCATCTCGATGGCGTTGCCGCGGAGCACCTTGTACACCTCCTCGTCGGTGAGCGTGGCGGTCTGCTCCTCGGCGATCTTGCGGCTGTGCGGCCAGGTGGAGTCACTGTGCGGGTAGTCGGTCTCGTACGTGACGTTGTCGACGCCCACTTCCTCGAGGCAGCGCACGCCGTGCGGGTCGTCGAAGAAGCAGCCGTACACGTGACGCTTGAACAGTTCCGACGGCGGCTCGAGCACCTTGTCGGCCACGCCACCCCACGCCCGGTTCTCGCGCCACACGGTGTCGGCGCGCTCGAGGATGTACGGGATCCAACCGATCTGGCCCTCGCTGTAGGCGATCTTCAGGTCGGTGAACTTGGTGAACAGTCCGCTCATCAGCCAGTCGACCATCGAGAAGCAGCAGTTGGCGAACGTGAGCGTCGAGCCGACGGCAGCCGGCGCATCGGGCGAGGTCGACGGCATCTTCGAACCCGAGCCGATGTGCATGTTGATGGTGAC
>JBJTXX010000206.1:0-8511 GCA_046082485.1 Actinomycetota bacterium | reverse complement strand
CGAAGCACTCGAGCTCCAACTGCTCGAACTCGCGTGTACGGAAGATGAAGTTGCCCGGGGTGATCTCGTTGCGGAAGCTCTTGCCCACCTGGGCGATGCCGAACGGGGGCTTCTTGCGGCTCGTCTGCAACACGTTGGTGAAGTTCACGAACATGCCCTGCGCCGTCTCGGGACGCATGTAGACCTCGGCCCCCGAGCCCTCCACCGGGCCGGCGTAGGTCTTGAACATCAGGTTGAACGCACGTGCCTCGGTGAACGAACCGGTGGCACCGCAGCCGGGGCACACGTTCGGATCGGTGAGGTGATCCTCGCGGAAGCGCTGCTTGCACTTGGTGCAGTCGACCAGCGGATCGCTGAAGTTGGCCAGGTGACCGCTGGCCTCGAACACCTGCGGCGGGGCGAGGATCGCGGCATCGATCAGCACGACGTCGTCGCGCTGCTGCACCATCGTGCGGATCCACGCCTCGCGCACGTTGCGCAGCATGAGGCTGCCGAGCGGGCCGTAGTCGTAGCTGCTGCGGAAACCGCCGTAGATCTCGGCGCTGGGATACACGAAGCCGCGTCGCTTGCAGAGGTTGACGATCTGTTCCAGTTCGGTGGCAGCCATAGCCTCGTCAGGCTACGGCCCCGCCCGCCCGCGGCGCGAACGGTTTGGCCCGGTCAGTGGCGTTCGAACATGGCAACGGTGCGCAGACGGCGCTCGAGATGATGCTCGAGCGCCCTGGTGGCGTGCCCCGCCACCTCATGGGTGGTCTTCGATGCCGGCACGGCCAAGGCGTCGTTCATCCGGCCGCCCAGGATCATCCGCATCAACTCCAGTGCGTCCTCCGACAGGGAGGCCCCGCTGCGGCAGGTGCGGCACAACACCCCGCCGTGGTCCATGTCGAAGGCCACCAGCGGGGCTTCGTCGCCGCATCGCACGCAGGCATCGAGCTCCGGGCGCACACCCTCGGCCGACAGCAGCTTCCAGTAGAACGACGGCACCACCAGCGGGCCGTTGCGTTCGGCGATCGTGCGCAGCACACCCACCACCATCCGGTACAGGTGCGGCACCGGTTCGCGGTCGAGCGTCATCTGGTCGGCGGCCTCCAGCACCGCCATACCCGCCGTGACGTGGTCGAGATCGGCCAGCATCGGGGCCAGTGTCTCCACCGCATCGGCCTGGCTCACCACGTCGAGTTCGCGGCCCTGCGACATCAGCAGCTGCACGTGGCTCATCGGTTCGAGCCGGGCGCCGAACTTCGACTTCGTGCGCCGTACCCCCTTGGCCACGGCGCGCACCTTGCCGTGGTGCTCGGTGAGCAGCACGACGATGCGGTCGGCCTCGCCCAGTTTGTACGTGCGCAACACCACTGCGGTGTCGTGGTAGAGGTGGCTGGCCACGCCGCCTCAGTCGATGCCGCCGAAGCGGCGGTGACGGTGGGCGAACTCGGCGATCGCTGCCTCGAGGTGGGCGCCCGACAGGTTCGCCCAGTCGGCATCGAGGAACACCAGCTCGCTGTAGGCCAGTTCCCACACCAGTGACGGCGGCAGGTGGTTCGAAGGGCCGAGCACCACGACGAGGTCCGGGTCGGCCTGCGCGGGCGAGTTGAGCTGCGCGGCGATCGACTGCTCGGTGATCCCGGCGCCAGCGGCCTGCAACTCTGCGACGGCTGCGGCGATCCGCTCACGTCCGTCGGCGACCGGCTGCACCGACACCACACAGCTGCCAACCTCTGTGTCGGTGCGGGTCGGCAGTCCATCGGTGCCGTAACCCTGCCGCACCGGACGCACCGTCAACCAGCTGGCGCCGGCATGGTCGGCCACCTTGCCCAACTCGGCGACGCGATCTTGCCACGCCGACGCGGAGAGCGCCGCCCACTGCGAGGCATCGCCGCCGACGACGATCACGTGCCGCAGGGGCGCGCCGACGGCATCGTCACGGCTGGTATCGGCGCGGCGGGCGGCGGACATCCCGCTCAGTTTCCCACGGAACGCGGGGTCACGAAGTCATCCCGCCGAGGCCCACCAGACCCCTCGCCAGTTCGATCTCGCCCATGTGGCGCAGACCGTGCTGATAGACCCAGCACTCGGCAGCGTCGAGCACCGTGATGCCCTGCTCACCCGCCACCCGGGCGCTGTAGGTGCTGGCGATCTGCGGCGGGAAGGGGCGGGCCACCACCACGCGGTCGAGCGCCGCTGGCTCGAGGCCGTCGAGCCACGCCTCCGTGCGCTCGAACACGGCGCCCATGTACTGCTTGAAGGCCTCGAAATCGCCGATCCGCTGGTACACCATCTCGTCGACGGTGCGGTGCTTGCCGTGGTCGTTCACGCTCATCTGCACCTTGTCCTGCCACTCCTGGTTCCAGATCGGCATCGTGCCGGTCATCAGCATGAACGAGGCGTCGATCATGTTGACGATGTGGAACAGGCTGAACGCGATGGGCAGCACACCCTCTCGTTCGAAGTGGTTCACGTGCTCGCCGTCCATGGTGTCGCACGCCTGGTGATACAGCGAGTGCATGGCGCGCATGCGGCGACGGAGCGAGTCGAGAACGAGGGGCGTCGAAGTGTCCACGGAGCGACCCTAGTAGCGTGACCGGCGTGCCCATCGACGCCACCGCTCGCGCCGCCGGATCCCTTCCGGCTGCCAGCCCGGTGCACGTGGCCTGCATCATGGACGGCAACGGTCGGTGGGCCAAGCGTCGTGGTCTGCCGCGCACGGCCGGCCACACCGAGGGCGAGGAGGCACTCGCCCGCCTCGTGCGCGTCGCGGTCACCCGCAATGTCGGTTGGCTCACCGTCTTCGGCTTCAGCACGGAGAACTGGACTCGTCCGCGTGCCGAGGTGCGGCACATCGTGGGTCTGCACAAGAAGCTCTTCGGCCGCGTCGCGGAACTGAACGAACTGAACGTGCGGGTGCAATGGATGGGCAGGCCCTTCGACACGCCCGATGCCCGCACCCCGAAGTTCGTGCAGCGCGCCATCCGCAAGGCGATCGCCGACACCGCCGGGAACACCGGCATGGTGCTGACCGTGGCCTTCGACTACGGCAGTCATGCCGAGATCGCGCACGCCGCGCGCTCCGCCGCCACCGAGGGCGCGGTCACCGCCGACGCCATCGGCCGACACCTCTACCTGCCCGAACTGCCCGCCGTCGATGTGCTGGTGCGCACCTCCGGTGAGCAGCGCATCAGCAACTTCATGCTGTGGCAGAGCGCCGGCACCGAGGTGTACTTCACCGACAAGCCATGGCCCGAGTTCGACGGGGCCGAACTCGATGCCGCGCTCGCGCTAGCGAACGACCACCGCTGACGCGACGTGCAGGTCGACTCCGCGCTCGCCGCCGTCACCGGCGCCCTTCCCGCAGCCGAGGACCGGCCCGGCCAACGCCAGATGGCGAATGCCGTCGCCGACGCGATCGAGCGCGGGCGGCACCTCGTGGTGGCCGCAGGCACCGGCACGGGCAAGACGATCGGCTACCTGGTGCCGGTCATCCTCGCCGGCAGGACCGTGGTCGTGGCCACCGCCACCAAGGCCCTGCAGGACCAATTGGCCGACAAGGACCTGCCCTTCCTCCAGCAGCACCTCGGCGTCCCGTTCGGGTGGGCGGTGCTGAAGGGCCGCCGCAACTACGTCTGCATGCAGCGCATCGCCGAGCTGCAGCCGGGTGCGGCCGAGCAGATGGAACTCGACGAGTTGGCGCCCGCCACGAAGGTGGAGATCAAGCGGCTCAGTGAGTGGTCGCGCCGCACCACCACCGGGGATCAGGCCGAACTCGACTGGTCCCCGTCGGACAGGGCGTGGCAGTCGGTCAGCGTGGGCAGCGACGAGTGCCCGGGCGCCAGCCGATGCCCGAAGGGCCCCGTGTGCTTCGCCGAGGCCGCCCGCGATCGGGCCGCCGAGGCCAACGTGATCGTGGTGAACATGCACCTCTACGGGCTGCACGTGGGCTCGGACGGTGCCATCCTGCCCGAGCACGAAGTCGTGGTGGTTGACGAGGCGCATCAGCTCGAGGACATCATGAGCGACACGGTCGGCATGGAACTGAGTGGCGGCACCTTCACGGCCGTCGCCGCCGCCCTCAAGCGCATCCTCTCCGACCCGGCCGTCGTGGCACCGGTGGCAGAGGCGTCGCAGGTCGCGCGCGATGCCCTGTCGACGTTGGTGGGCGAACGCCTGCCCTCACCCTTCCCCCCTGCCATCACCGACCTGCTGGTCGACCTGCGCGGCCGTCTGCAGCGCGCCCAGGACGCCCTTCGGGCGATCGACACCGACGTCGAAGACGCCAAACAGCGCCGCATCCGCGCCCAGCAGATGACCACCCGGGTGCAGGAGGGCATCGACCTGATGCTCGGCGACCTCACCGGGTACGTGGCCTTCGTCGGCGGTGGCCCCGAGTTCCCACGGCTGGAGGTGGCGCCACTCGACGTGGGCCCGGCCCTCGCCGGTGGGGTGTGGTCGAAGCGCACGGCGGTGCTGACCAGCGCCACCATTCCCACCTCGCTCGGCCCCCGGGTCGGCCTGCCCGTCGACGGCTTCGACGAGATCGATGTCGGCAGCCCGTTCGACTACGAGCACCACGGATTGCTCTACTGCGCCCTCCACCTTCCCGATCCGCGCAGCGCCGCCTTCGGCCCGGCCACGCACGACGAACTGGTGGCGCTCATCACCGCGGCCGGCGGCCGCACCCTCGCCCTGTTCACGAGTTACAAGGCGATGGACGCCGCGGTCGAGGCCGTGCGCGCCCGCACGGACTTCCCCGTGCTCAGCCAGCGCGACCTGCCGAAGTCGGCGCTCGTGCGTGCCTTCGCCGACGACGAGAAGGCGTGCCTCTTCGCGACCTCCGGCTTCTTCCAGGGCGTCGACATCCCGGGTCGGACGCTGAGCCTCGTGGTGATCGACAAGATCCCCTTCCCGCGACCCGACGACCCCCTGCTGTCGGCGCGGCGCGAACTGCTGGGACCAGCAGCGTTCCATGAGATCGACATCCCCCGGGCCTCGATGCTGCTGGCCCAGGCCACGGGGCGACTCATCCGCACGGCCACCGATCGGGGCGTGGTGGCGGTGATGGACCCCCGACTCGGAACGGCCAACTACCGCTGGGCGATCGTGAAGGCACTGCCACCGATGCGGCGCACCCGGCACCGGGCGGAGGCCGAGGCATTCCTGCGGGAGATCACCGGCTGAAACCGGCACCGCTCCGCGGGTCTAGATTCGGCACGTGGCTGGACTGGTGCACTGCGACGTGGAGGCTGGGGTTGCCACGATCACGCTCGACTCGCCGGGGAACCGCAACGCCCTGTCACGGCAACTCGTGGCCGAATTGGGCGTGGCGCTCGACCGTGCCGAGCAGGTCGACGTGCGAGCCGTCGTGCTCACCCACACGGCACCGGTCTTCTGCGCCGGCGCCGACCTGAAGGAACGGGCCGCCGACACCGCGACGCCCGCCGATGGCGTGTCCGCCGGCAACCCGATGGCGAACGCGATGCAGCGTCTGGCCACGATGCGAGCGATCACCATCGCCGCCGTCGACGGCCCCGCCCGCGCAGGCGGCATCGGCCTGATGGCAGCCTGCGACCTGGTGGTGGTGAACCCCAGGATCACCTTCGCACTCACCGAGGTGCGCATCGGGGTGGCGCCGGCCATCATCAGCGTGCCGATCCTCGCCCGTTGCGGCTGGAGCAAGTTGGCTGCGGCGTGGTTGACCGGCGAGCCGTTCACCGCGGAAGCCGCGCGCGACATGGGTCTGGTGACGCACGTCAGCGACGACGTGGCGGGCACCGTGCACGCCCTCGTGCAGGGCGTGTTGGCCGGGGCACCCGGGGCCGTCGCAGCAGCGAAACAGGTGCTGCGCCAGCGCACCCCGAGCATGGACGACCCCGCTGTGATGGCGGAGATGACGGCGCTGAGCGACCGCCTGTTCCGCAGCGAGGAGGCCGCCGAGGGCATGCGGGCCTTCGCGGAGAAGCGGCCACCCCGTTGGGCCCCGGAGGCCACCTCGTGAGCGTGCTGCCCGACCGCGTCGTGCCCACCAGCGAGGCGTACCGCGAGAACCGCGAATCGTTGCTGCGCCAGTTGGCCGCCCACGACGAGCAGTTGGCGCTCGTCAACGGCGGCGGCGGCCCGAAGTACGTGCAGCGCCATCGGTCCCGGGGGAAGATGCTGGTGCGCGAGCGCATCGAGGCCCTGCTCGATCCGGGCTCGCCGTTCCTCGAACTCTCGCCCCTCGCCGCCTATGGCAGCGAGTACCCGGTCGGCGCCGGAACCGTGAGCGGCATCGGATTCGTGGAGGGCGTCGAGTGCATGATCACCGGCAGCGACCCCACGATGCGGGGCGGTGCCAGCAATCCGTACACGCTGCGGAAGAACCTGCGCACCAACGACATCATCCGCGAGAACCGACTGCCCACGATCGCACTCACCGAGAGCGGCGGCGCGGACCTGCCGACGCAGAGCGAGATCTTCGTGCCGGGTGGCAGGGGCTTCCGCGACATCACGACCGCCTCGGCGGCGGGCATCCCCCAGATCTCCCTGGTGTTCGGCAACAGCACCGCCGGCGGGGCCTACGTCCCCGGCATGAGCGACTACGTCGTGATGATCAAGGAACGCTCGAAGGTGTTCCTCGGCGGCCCGCCGCTCGTGAAGATGGCCACCGGCGAGGACAGCGACGACGAGAGCCTCGGCGGCGCCGAGATGCACGCCCGTGTCAGCGGCCTCGCCGATTACTTCGCCGTCGACGAGATGGATGCCATCCGCATCGGCCGCCGGCTCGTGAGGCGGCTGAATCACCGCAAGCTCGGCCCGCCGCCCCGTGGCGTCGGCCGCCCTCCGAAGCACGACCCCGAACAACTGTTGGGCATTCCCTCCGCAGATCCGAAGGTGCCGTTCGACCCGCGCGACGTGATCGCCCGCATCGTCGACGACAGCGACTTCGACGAGTTCAAGCCCTTGTACGGCACATCCCTCGTGACCGGCTGGGCCGAGTTGCACGGCTATCCCATCGGCATCCTCGCCAACCACCGCGGCGTGCTGTTCAACGAGGAGAGCGAGAAGGCCGCACAGTTCATCCAGTTGGCGAACCAGGTCGACACCCCACTGCTGTTCCTGCAGAACACGACCGGCTACATGGTGGGCCGCGAGTTCGAGCAGCGCGGCATCATCAAGGACGGCGCGAAGATGATCAACGCCGTCTCCAACAGCAGCGTGCCGCACATCACGCTCAACATGGCCGCCAGTTACGGCGCTGGGAACTACGGCATGTGCGGCAGGGCCTACGGCCCGCGGTTCCTCTTCGCATGGCCGAACGCGAAGAGCGCCGTGATGGGGCCCGCCCAGTTGGCCGGCGTGATGAGCATCGTTGCCCGCGAATCGGCCGCCAGCATGGGCAAGCCCTTCGACGAGGATGCCGACGCCCTCATGCGCCAGATGGTGGAGGACCAGATCGAGCGCGAGTCGCTGGCGATGTTCATGAGCGGCAAGGTCTACGACGACGGCATCATCGACCCCCGCGACACGCGCACCGTGCTGGGCCTGTGCCTCGGCGTGGTGCACAACACACCGGTGCAGGGCACACGCGGCTACGGCGTGTTCAGGATGTGATGGTGATGCCCGCTGCCCATCGCATCGACACACTGCTCATCGCCAACCGTGGTGAGATCGCCCGACGCATCATCCGCACGTGCCGAGCCCTGGGCATCTCACCGGTCGTGGTGCACAGCGACGCAGACGAGTGCGCCCCGTTCGTCGCTGAGGCCGATCTCGCGGTGCGCCTGCCCGGCAACTCGAGCGCCGATACCTATCTGCGGGGCGACCTGATCGTGCAGGCGGCGTTGCGGACCGGGGCGCAGGCGGTGCACCCCGGTTACGGCTTCCTGTCGGAGAACGCTGCGTTCGCGCAGGCAGTGCTCGATGCCGGCCTCGTCTGGGTGGGCCCGCCACCTGCGGCCATCGCCGCGATGGGTTCCAAGATCGAGGCCAAGCGTCTCGTTCGTGCCCACGGTGTGCCCGTCGCCCCCGACAACACCGTCGAGACGCTCACCGAGATCGGGTTGCCGGCGCTGGTGAAGGCATCGGCGGGCGGAGGGGGCCGCGGCATGCGCATCGTGCGCGAACCGGGCGAGTTGGCCGAGGCGATCGCGGTGGCCGAACGCGAGGCGGCGAGCGCGTTCGGGGACGGCACGGTCTTCGTCGAGCGCTATCTCGAAGGTGCCCGTCACGTGGAGGTGCAGGTGTTCGCGGACTCCCACGGCAACGTGGTGGCCCTCGGTGAACGCGACTGCACGCTGCAGCGACGACACCAGAAGGTGCTCGAGGAAGCGCCCTCCCCCGCTGTTTCAGCGCCGTTGCGGGAGAAGATCTTCGCCGCGGCGGTCGCCGCCGCCCGGGCCGTCGGTTACGTGGGGGCCGGCACCGTCGAGTTCCTGCTCGCCACGGACGGCACGTTCAGTTTCCTCGAGATGAACACCCGCCTGCAGGTGGAGCATCCCGTTACCGAGATGGTCACCGGTCTCGAGCTGGTGGCCCTGCAGG